>NZ_JAJOHP010000075.1:0-21258 GCF_021109375.1 Arthrobacter sp. AK01 | reverse complement strand
CGCCCCCCCGCCGGGGGGCCGTGCGCGGCGGGGGGGGGGGGGTGGGGGGGGCCCCCCGGCACCCCCACCCCCCCCCCACCCACCCCACCCGCGGTGGGGGCCCCCCCCCCCCCCCCCCCCCCCCCGCCCGATGTTGCCTGCCCCAAAATGGACTGCCTTCACTATGCGTTGACCTTTCCGAACAGCTCCAGGACTTCGTCAACCGTGGTGGCTTCTTCCAGTTGGGCAACCTGCGCCTTGTTGGTGAAGATCTTGGCGATCGACGAAAGGATGTGGAGGTGTTCGTTGTTGATGCCGGCCACGCCGACGACGAACTTCACTTGCTTGCCGCCCCAGTCGATGCCCTCGGGGTAGCGGATGATGGACACTGCCGAGTGATTGATGTGTTCCTTGGCATCGTTGGTGCCGTGCGGGATCGCCAGGAAGCTGCCCATGTAGGTGGACACGGATTCCTCGCGCTCGTGCATGGCGTGAACGTAGCTGACATCAACGGCACCGCGGTCCAGCAGGAGTTTGCCGGCTTCGTCGATGGACGCGTCACGGTCAGTGGCCGTGCCATTAAGGACCACGCTTTCGCGGAGCAGGACACCCTTACCCTCGACAGCGGCGGCCGGCTCGGCGGCATGTGCACCGTGGGTGGCGGCTGCTGTTGTGGCAGCTGCGGCGGGCTGGGCGTCTCCGGCGGGGGCCGCCGTCGTGCCTTCTTCGCTGTTGCTGCTCCGTACCAGTTCAACGATTTCGTCGTACCGCGGGCTGTTCATGAAGTTATCCACCGAGTAGTGCACGGCACTGGAGGTGCGTGGCTGGGCACGTTCGGTGAGGTCCTCGTGGGTGACGACAACGTCGTAGGTGTCGTTCAAGTTGGCGATGGCGGAGTTGGTGACCTTGACGTCCGGGAAGCCGGCCGCCTTGATCTTGTTGCGCAGCACCGAGGCACCCATGGCACTGGAGCCCATGCCGGCGTCGCAGGCGAACACGATGTTCTGGACCGGCCGGGTCAGGACGGTTCCGCCCTGGTCACCGGCGCGATCGCCGACGAGTGCCGAAGAGACGGAGCTCTTCTTGCCCTTCATGGCTTCCATGCGCGAGGTGGCCTCGGTGAGGTCGTCCTCGCCCTTGTTCTTGGAGGTGCGCAGGATCAACGACGCAATGAGGAAGGAGACGGCGGTCGCCAGGATCACCGCGAGGATCACGCCAACGTAGCTGTCTCGCGACGTCTGGGCGATCACGGCAATGATGGAACCAGGCGCTGCAGGAGCAACCAAGCCCGAGTTGGTGATGGCCAATGTTGCGATGCCCGTCATGCCGCCGCCGATAGCCGCGAGGATCAGGATGGGCTTCATCAGGACGTACGGGAAGTAGATCTCGTGGATGCCGCCGAGGAAGTGGATGATCGCCGCACCGGGAGCCGACGCCTTGGCAGCACCACGGCCGAAGAACATGTAGGCCAGGAGGATGCCGAGGCCCGGGCCGGGGTTGGCTTCCAGGAGGAACAGGATGGACTTGCCCTGTTCCAGCGACTGCTGGATGCCCAAGGGGGTCAGCACGCCGTGGTTGATGGCGTTGTTGAGGAAGAGGACCTTGGCGGGCTCGATGAAGATGCTGGTCAGCGGCAGCAGGCCGTTGTTGACCAGGAACTGGACGACGTTTCCGGCGCCGGTACTGAAGGCCGAAACCAACGGGGAAATGCCGTAGAAGCCAAGCATGGCCAACAGGGCGCCCCAGATGCCGGCGGAGAAGTTATTCACCAGCATCTCGAAGCCGGGGCGGATCTTGCCGTCCCACAGGCGGTCAAGCTGCTTCATGGTCCAGCCACCCAGCGGGCCCATGATCATGGCGCCAATGAACATCGGGATGCCCGCGCCGACGATCACGCCCATGGTGCCGATGGCTCCCACCACGCCACCACGGACGTCATGGACCATCTTGCCGCCGGTGTAGCCGATCAGCAGCGGGAGCAGGTAGGTGATCATCGGGCCAACAAGGCCTATGTTGGGAACCCCCTCGGCATTGGTGCCGAAACCACCGAGCGCGGGAACTGGAATCCAGCCCTTCTCGATGAACAGCGCCGTAATCAGACCCCAGGCGATGAAGGCGCCAATGTTGGGCATGATCATGCCGGAGAGGAATGTTCCGAACTTCTGGACACCAACGCGCACGCTGGTGCGGGGCTTCGCAACTGTCTCTGTTGCCATGTGAATTCCTAACGTGTGTCCCGCGGCGGCGCGGGGTCAGTCGATATAGATCGAGAGAGTGCAGCCTTAGGAGCTGCTGGAAATGCGGTGAAGCCATTCGAGGAAGAGCTTCAGTTCAGAGCTGGAAAGTTGGTCCGAATGCGAGGCCTGCAGTGCCGCATTCAGGGCGATTGCCGCAACAACTACCGAGGACTTACCGGAGTCGTCGGCTGCGGCGCCACGGGCGGTTTCCGTGGAGACGGCAAAAATCATGGAATCCCGGGTCATCGTTGAGAGCTCGAGGTTCCGTTCTTCCACCGGTTCGGCGATCAACATGAGCGTGACGCCCACATTGGCCGCCAGAATGCTGCGTGCCGCTTCGCGGGGCGGCACGTTGATCTGACCGGCAATGGCGGCCTTGTTCAGCATTTCTTCCAGGAGCGCTTCAGCATCGGCCACGATTGCTGGGCGGCTTTCCGGCCTGATGTTGCCGAACATGACCAGATAAAGATGGGGTTGGGTCAGGCCGAACTGGACGTGGTTGTCCCACATCCGCCGGACGTCTTCCAGAGGCTCCCCGGACGGTGCAAAATCCCGCTCTCCCGCCACGTACTCTTCGAAACCGGCTGAAACAACGGCGTCGAACAGTCCTTCTTTGTCACCAAAGTGGTGGTAAAGCGTGGGCGCCGTGACCCCGGCAAGCTTGGTGATCTGGCGCGTTGAGACCGCTGACCCCTCCGAATTCGCCAGCAATTCGGCAGCTGCGCGAAGCAACCGAATTTTGGGCGGAAGCTGGTCATCGAAACTCATAACCGCTACCCTAGCACCTATAGCGTTGCTATATGAAGTGGCTCACAAAGGAATTTTGTAGGCTAGTTTTCGAGGCTCCCGGTGCCGTCGCCGGCGGGCCTGAACCAACAAGCAGGAACAGAGGATTCAGTGCAGAATTTCCAAGGAGTAGGGGTAAGCCCTGGCCGCATCATTGGTTCCGTCCGCCAGATGCCCAAGCCGGTGAGTGAGCCGCCGTCGGGAGAGCGTTTGGCTGCGGACGTAAGTCCGGAAGACGCCGTCGCGGGCTTGAAAGCGGCTGCGCAGGCGGTCCATGACGAGCTTAAGGGACGTGCGGACAGTGCTTCCGGCGACGGCAAGGCCGTCCTTGAAGCCACTGCGCTGATGGCCAAGGACACCATGCTCCTGAAGTCGGCAGCCAAGCTGATCAACGGCGGCTCCTCAGCCGAGAGGGCCATTTGGGAAGCGGGTGCGTCCGTGTCTGAAATGCTGCACAACCTGGGCGGCTACATGGCCGAGCGCGCCACCGATGTCCTGGATGTCCGCGCACGTATCGTGGCTGAACTCCGTGGGGTCCCCGCGCCGGGCATTCCTGCCTCGGAGACGCCCTTCATCCTGGTCGCGGAAGACCTGGCCCCGGCCGACACTGCAACGCTGAATCCCGCTGTAGTGCTGGCACTGGTGACCTCCGGCGGCGGACCACAGTCCCACACCGCGATCATTGCCCGCTCCCTCGGCCTGCCTGCGGTTGTTGCCGCGCACGGGGTTGACTCCGTGGCCGACGGTTCCGAGGTGTACGTCGACGGCGCGGCCGGCTACGTTGCCGTTCCGCCCACCGATGAGCAGCGCACTGCTGCGACGGCCTGGGCGGAAACCTCCGCCACCCTCGCCGAATTCGACGGAAGCGGCACGACGGCGGACGGCCACTTGGTGCCGCTGCTCGCCAACGTCGGCGGAGCCAAGGACGCGGTGGCAGCCGCAGGCCTCGGCGCCCAAGGTGTTGGCCTGTTCCGCACCGAGTTCTGCTTCCTGGAGCGTGACACCGAGCCCTCCGTGGACGAGCAAGCCGCGGCCTACAAGGCCGTGTTCGACGCGTTCCCGGGCAAGAAGGTTGTCCTCCGCACCCTGGATGCAGGCGCGGACAAGCCCCTGCCCTTCCTCACGGATGCCACCGAGCCCAATCCTGCACTGGGTGTCCGCGGCTACCGCACCGACTTCACCACACCGGGTGTCCTGGAGCGCCAGCTCGAAGCCATTGCCCGGGCAGCCTCCGGGTCCGAAGCCGATGTGTGGGTCATGGCGCCCATGATCTCCACGGCCGCCGAAGCCGGACGTTTCGCCTCGTTGTGCGCCGCCGCTGGAATCCAGACGCCCGGCGTCATGGTGGAAGTCCCCTCCGCGGCACTGACCGCAGCCACCGTACTGCGGGAGGTGGGCTTTGCTTCCCTTGGCACCAACGACCTCACCCAGTACGCCATGGCCGCCGACCGCCAGCTCGGCCCCCTCGCCGAGCTCAACACCCCGTGGCAGCCCGCCGTGCTCCGTCTCGTCCAACTAACAGTGGAAGGCGCCGCGCAGGAAGGCGCCGGCCGCGAAGGTGACCCCAAGCCGGTGGGCGTCTGTGGTGAGGCAGCCGCGGACCCGGCCCTCGCCGTCGTCCTTACCGGGCTGGGCGTCACCACACTGTCCATGACCGCCCGCTCGTTGGCCGCCGTCGGGACGGTGTTGAAGACCGTCACCCTTGAGCAGGCGCAGGAACTCGCGCGGCTTGCTCTGTCCGCGCCGAGTGCCCTTGAGGCCCGGGACTGGGTCCGCGCCAAACTCCCCGTGCTCGAAGAACTCGGCCTCTAATTCTCGTTTCCGACCTTTAGGAGAACACCATGCCCGAACGCACAGCCACCATCGCCAGCCGCTCCGGATTGCATGCCAGGCCGGCCGCTTTGTTCGCCGAGGCAGCCGGCGGGCAGCCGGTTGAGGTCACCATCGCCATGCAGGGCGAGCCCGCCGATGACGCGCTCGACGCCGCCAGCATCCTTTCGCTTATGACGCTCGGCGCCGCGAAGGGCGACGTCGTTGTGCTGCGGGCTGAGGGCGACGGCGCCGACGCTGCTCTGGACGCACTGGTGAAGCTGCTGGAGACGGACCTGGACGCGGAGTAGCTCTCGCTGGGCTGGTGTAGGTTCGGGCTATGAACGAGCGCGCGATCCCCATCCTGCCGTGCCGGTACCTCGACGACATCGTGCCGTTCTACAAGGCCCTGGGCTTCAAAGTGACCTTCCGGCAGGCGCGGCCAAACCCCTACGTGTGCTTCAACCGGGGCGGGATCGACCTGCACTTCTTCGGCCTGGAGGCGTTCGAGCCGGAGAACTCGATGGGCACCGCCATCCTGCTGGTCGAGGATACGGGTGTGCTGTTCGACGAATTCGCAACCGGACTTCGTGCTGCTTTCGGCAAGTTGCCCATTGCCGGGATTCCGCGGATCACCCGCCCCCGCCGCAAGCAGGGAACGACAGCTGGGTTCACCGTGGTGGATCCGGGCGGGAACTGGCTACGGATCAGCGCCTTGGGTGAAACCGAGGATGATGGCTCCGGCTCGGAAAGCCGTCTGGAAAGAGTGCTGATGAGCGCTACCCGGCAAGGCGACTCCCATGGGGACGAAGCCCGGGCTATCTCGGTGATCGAGGCGGGGCTTTTGCGTCACGGGGAAGCAACGGACGCCGAGAAGCTGCCCCTGCTGGTGTACCTCGCTGAGCTGCACCACCGCACCGGCGACCCCGGGCTCGCCGCTTCAGTGCTGGATAGCGTGGACGCCCTCACCCTGACCTCCGGGGAACGGGAAGCGTTGGCCGCAGAGCTGGCCAATGCCGCCGAACTCCGGGCGTCGTTGTAGTTGGGCCGCAACGAACGCCGGTCCGCGGCAGGCTCGCGCTAGGCTTCTGCCATGGCATTGATAGCTCCCCGCGTCACAGCAGGCCTCCCCGCCGATGACGCCCGGAATCTGGCACGCTCGTTGGCGGACAGCAACGACATCACCGTGTTTGTGGACGGCACCGTCCATCGCCTGCCCGATCAGGCGAGGGACGCCGTCGTCGACCTCCTTGAGAGGCTGGGCCGGGGCGAAACGGTGACGGTCAGCAGCGTGGAAGAAATGCTCACCACCTCGCAGGCAGCGGAGCTCGCGGGCATTTCGCACACGTACTTGCGCAATATGACCGACCGCGGCGAAATCCCCGTGGAGTACCGCGGCACGCATCGTCGGATCCGGCAGGCCGCGATCATGGCGTGGCTGGAAACGCAGAAGAAGAACCAGGCTGAAGCGGCCGCGGTCCAGACCACCGAAAATGACTTAAGCGCCGGCTAAAAGTGTCGGAGTGATAAGGATCAAGCAACGATCCCACGCAACGGGCCAGCACCCCTTAAGGCCGGGGTTACGCTTGATCGGTGGGCAATTTCAAAGGGTGGCATATCGTGGCCGGGTTGGCCGCCATGGCCCTTGCCGCACCCTTGGGCTCTGCCATGGGATTGAACTTCGTGGCAACATTCATGTTCGCGTGCACAGTGTTCGTGGCCGTGGCCATGTGGACGGAATCGAGAATCGCACGACGCCGGGACGCGGCTGAGGCGGCCGCGGCGCCTGAGGCTTCACGTCCTGCAGTCGACCCCACTGAATCGGACGACGCGAACAGGGAATAGCCTATGGCCCAGGAAAGACGCGCCAAGTACTCCGAATGGCCGTGGAACCGCCCGTGGCTGTGGCTCGTCCTCATTTCCGCCACGGTCCCTTTCCTGGGTTTGATCTGGCTGCAAACCGGTGGTTGCGGTCAGGCCTCGGGCGATGTTGGTTTCGACACCTGCCAATCGGCGCCCTTCCTCGGCTACCCGGTGACCTGGGCTCTCACAGCGGCCGCGGCTGCCTTTCTCGTGTGGTGCGCAGCGGGGCTGGCAAGGTCCGTACAGTACTCCCGCAGGCCCTCGCGCAACCGCGTCTTCATGGAACCGCCCTCGCAGTAAACCGCCCGTGGCCGTGGCATGGGGTTCAATAGCAGTATGGCGTCGACTTCCCCTTCCATTGTCTGGCCCGTGGTCCATGAGGAACGCCGTGCCCTGATCAAGGATCTGGAACCACTCCATCCAGCCCAGTGGAAGACGCCGTCGCTGTGCCCTGGCTGGGACGTCCACGACGTCCTGGCTCACGTGATCGACAGCGCCAAAACCACGCGCCTCAATTTCATGAGCCGAATGATTGCTTCCCGGATGGATTTTGACCGCGACAACGCCGTGGGTGTGGAGCGCGAAAAGACCGGGGACCCCGCTCAGACCCTGGTCCAGTTGGAGGCCGTACTCTCCCGGACATCCGGTCCACCGGCCGGGCTGGCCACCAGGCTGGTTGAGGCGTTCGTCCACGGCGAGGACATCCGCCGGCCGCTGGGCTTGCACCGCGAATATCCGGCCGCCCACGTCGCCACTGCCATTGACTACCAAATGCGGACCACCACCAAGATGGGTGGCGGCAAGGAGATCGCAGCCGGCTGGCGCTGGGTCGCCACTGACACCCGCTTCGAGTACGGTGACGGTCCCACCGTTGAAGGTCCCGCGATCGCGCTGCTGCTGGCGGTGTCCGGTCGACCGGTAGCGGAGAGCGAATTGAGCGGCCCTGGCGCTCCGGCGTTCCTGCAGCGGCAGCCCTGATGACAACGCGGGGGAAGCCGGCACCGCTGCTGTCTGCCGACGTCGAGGTTTTGGGACTGAAGGGGCGGATCCTCTGGACCGAGGGCACGCCTTCGCCTGGGCCTGGCTCCGAGTCGGGGTCTGAGGTGGGCGCCGAACCCGCGTACATCCTGATCCACGGCATCGGAGTCTCACACCGCTACTTGGCCCGGCTGCATGCCGTACTCGCCGCGGGCGCACCCACGTATTCCCTGGACCTCCCCGGTTTTGCCGGGACACCCAAGCCCGACCGGCAGCTCTCCGTGGAGGATTACGGTGCCTTCATCGCAGCGGCGCTCGCGTCCCATGGCATCGGTTCCTACGTGCTGGTGGGCCATTCCATGGGCGTGCAATTCACCATCGAAGCGGCCTTGCATGCGCCGGAATGCGCCCGGCAACTGGTGTTAATGGGACCGGTGGTTGATTCGCGCCACAAGAACGTGGGGCGCCAGTCCTTGGCTCTTATCCTCGACGGGCTGCTCCGTGAGAGCCCCTCGTCAAACTGGATCGTCATTTCCGACTACTTCCGCTCCGGACCGCGTTGGTACCTCACCGAGTTGCCGGTAATGATGAAGTACCCCACGGAGAAACGCCTGGCTTCGATCAGGGTTCCGGTGCTGGTGTTGCGTGGAAGCCGCGACAACGTGGCAGGTCCTGAGTGGTCGCTTCGGCTGTCGCGGGCGGTTGCAGAGGGTCGCTTGGTGGAAATTCCCGGCGTCGGACACGTGGCTCAGCACATGCGCCCGAAGGCCGTGGCGGATGCCATCCGGAGCTTCGTTACTGCGACGACACTCCACGGCTAGGTGCCCTTGTTGGCTCAGCCCGTCCCGGATAGGCTGGCGGAGCAAGCGTATTAGTAAGTTTGCTTACGAAAGGGCTGATCGTGACCAGTAAAGACCCCCAGGACGAGCAGGGCTTCGGCGTGACCGGCGCTACGGGGCCCTACGGTGCCGCAACAACCCCCGCGGCCCGGAACGACCATGTGAACGCCGATCCGGAATTGCGCCAGGACGAAGACAATGACCCGGCAGCCTCCGCCAACCCCGATCCGCTGGACGGAAATCTCACGGGACTCGAGCCCGGCGGCGGAGTACCCCCAGGGGAAACCCCGCCCGCCGAGGGCAGCATGAGCAGCGACCAAGGGCACGAGGAGTAACTACGGCAGCCTCAGGATCTCACCGAGGTCGTACTCCGCCGGCTCCTCCAGCTGCGAATATGTGCAGCTTTCCGGGGTTCGGTCCGGCCGCCACCGCCGGAACTGCGTGGTGTGGCGGAAGCGGTCGCCCTCCATGTAGTCGTAGGCCACCTCGATCACCAGTTCGGGGCGCAGCGGCACGAACGAGAAGTCCTTGCCCCCGCTCCACCGGCTCTGGGCACCAGGCATCCGGGAACCCGCGACCCCTTCGCCCTGGCTGGCCCACTCGCCCCAAGGGTGCTCGCTGAGTTCAACCTGGTAGGGCTCAAGCTCGGCCACCAGGCTTTCCCGCTTGGCCATGGGGAATGAGGCCACCACCCCCACGTGCTGGAGGCGTCCGGCGTCGTTATAAAGGCCCAACAGCATGGACCCCACAACTTTCGCCGTCTTGTGCCAGCGGAATCCGGCCACCACGCAGTCCGCCGTCCGCTCGTGCTTGGTCTTGAACATCACGCGCTTGTTGGGTTGATAGGTCCCATCCAGCGGCTTGGACAGCACACCGTCCAAGCCTGCGCCCTCGAGCTGCACGAACCACTCCTGCGCCCGCTCAAGGTCCGTCACCGCGGGCGTCACGTAGACGGGAGGCTCAGCCTTGGCGAGCGCGCGTTCAAGGATGGCGCGGCGCTCAGAGAACGGCCTGCCCATCAGGTCCTCACCGCCCAGGGCCAGGATGTCGAAGGCGATCATGGATGATGGGGTCTTCTCAGCGAGCATCCGGACCCGGCTGTCCGCGGGATGGATCCGCTGCTGAAGCACCTCGAATTCGAGCCTGTTGCCCTGGATCAGGACAATCTCGCCGTCGATCACGCATTTGTCCGGGAGGTTCTTCCGCAGCGCGTCCACCAGCTCCGGGAAGTACCTGGTCATGGGTTTCTCGTTGCGGCTGCCCAGGATGACCTCGTTCCCATCCTT
Organism: Arthrobacter sp. AK01; assembly: GCF_021109375.1. Classification (NCBI taxonomy): domain Bacteria; kingdom Bacillati; phylum Actinomycetota; class Actinomycetes; order Micrococcales; family Micrococcaceae; genus Arthrobacter; species Arthrobacter sp. AK01. Next base: position 11,481 of record NZ_JAJOHP010000075.1, on the reverse strand, counting down.
GAAGACGATGGTCCTGAAGCCGTCCCACTTGGGCTCATAGTGCCCAACATCGGGGATGGCCGGAACGGACTTGGCGAGCATGGGCGAGACGGGCGGCATCACTGGCAGGTCCATAGACAATGTCTACCTGCCGGTGCACGCCGAAGCTAGTCTTGTGCCATGGATATCTTGGCCGTGTTGGCCGCAGTACTCGGAGTTCCCGCGCTCCTCGCCGGCCTCTGGTACTGGACCTCGCGGCAGTCCAAGCGCGGAGTCAGGCGTGCGGCGGCGGGCGGGATGCTGGGCATCGCCGACGAGATCTTCCGCCCTGAGACTCATCAGGCACATCAAATCCAGAAGATCCAGCACGAGCTCCCGGCTCCAGCGCCGGCCCCGAAGCCTAAGCGCTAGAGGCCTCTCAATGGGGGAGGCCTACCGCCCGTTACATTAATGTGACTTTACTTTCCGGCTCATGTACCGTCGTAGGGCGACCCTTATCTCCGCTGGGCCGCTTCCGGATTGACGCCGAGCTCTGCCGCAATCCGGGATCCGCCAGACCCGCGGCAGAGGCGGGGGACCCAAAAGTTCCCGGACTTGATTCAAGTCCTTGGGGTGAAGCCGCCTTGTGCGGCCGGACGGCCTCGTCCGAACCCGACAGCTAACCTCGAAGGCGTTGAGAGGCAACCACCATGTCCCCAACCATGGATCAGCCGCGCCGCGCCCAGACTGAGCGCGAGCGCACCAAGCCAACCGGACGCCGTCGGGCCCAACCCAGCGGATCCCCCATCAGCGCGCCTGCAGACTCCGTCGCGGCGCCCGAAACTACAAGCACGACGCCGGAAGCCGCCACCGCGGCCGACCCCACCGTCGCAACGCCCACCACCCGCGCAGCCGTACGCGCGGCCGAGCGGGAGCAGGCAACCCAGGCTGTGATCGCTCCTGCAGAGCCCGCAACTGGGGAATCATCCCGGCCCGGGCCTGTTGAGGCGGCAACTGCAGCCATTCCGGTCGTTCAAGCTGAGACTCCGGCATCCACCACGCCGGGGCCTCCCACCGCGGCCATCCCGATCGTTAATCCCACAAGCCCTCAGCCAGGCTCGTCGGAACCAGCCACGGCAGCCATCCCCGTGGTGGCAGCCCGCGATGAATCCGCGACCACATCCGCGGCTCCGGCCCCTGTGTCGCCGCGAGGCAAGTCCCCGGCCCAGGTCGCCGCGGCCGCAACGGCGTCGGCGTCACTCGCCGGCCGCAAGGATGTTCGCAAGCAGGCAGCGTCAGCCGCTGCCGCCAAATCCAGCTTTGGTGGCTCCTCCTTTGGCCGGGAACCCCACACGGTTTTGCGGAAAGCTGCGTCGGTCAAGCACATGAGCCAGCGCATGGCCGTGGTGGCAGGTGCCCTCGGCCTGGTCCTGACGGCCGGAACCTTGGGGCAGGCTCTCGAGCTGCCCTTCTTCGGCCAGGAAACGCCAGCCCAGGAAGCCAGCGGTAGCGGCACCGATCGAAACTCGGGCTCGGCAACCCCCGCGCCCAGCGCTTCGTACTCCACCGCCTCATCGCCTTCTGCATCAGCGGCGGCGACATCGGAAGCCGGTCAGCCGGCCACGGTTCCGGAGGCACCCGCCGCCGTTTCGCCGTCGTCGATTCCTACCCCGAAGATTTCACTGGCTGATCCGGTGTGGGTCCCGTCCCCTGTGCCTGCGACCATCGCCGCTGCGCCTGGTACCACCAGCCCGGCACCGGCTCAGCCAGCTCCGGCTCCTGGCGACGTGCCCTCGGACACGATCACCACGCCGCCCACGACACCGTCTCCGACACCCACGACGACGCCGACTGTCACTCCGACGCCGACTCCCACTCCCACTCCCACTCCCACTCCCACGGAAACGTCCACGCAGACGTCCAAGCCCCGGCCCACCGGCAAGCCCGTTGCGTCTACGACACCGCAGGCCTCCGGGACGGCTCTTGAAGAGATCCTCGACGCCGCAAAGGAAGCCCTCAAGTGAGCACCCGCCTGCCGCGCACCAGCACGCATGCGGGCTGGCACAGCCGGTACTGCAGCAGCAGCCGGACGGCCACCTTCCGTCGTCGATTGGGGCGCTGGAGCTGCCAGCGGTTGAAACGGTCCTAAAGCGAACCCTGCGAATGAGGCAGGCACCCACGACGGGTGCCTGCCTCATTCGTCCATCCACCCTCAAATCCGAGGCCGCCCCGCCCATCGCCGCGCTTTCAAGGCAGCATGCAACTCGAGCCGGATTGCGCCGCTCAAGGGATCAGCGCCGATGAGCTGGCGGATCCTGCCGAGCCTGTTGTAGATGCTGCTTCTGTGGAGGTGGAGTTTGGCCGCCACATCCTGAACTGAACCGTCGCTGTCATAGAGAAGCTCCAGGACGGGCAACAGTTCGCCGTTCTTGTCCTGGTCCTCCAAGGACCGGAAGTGCACAGACCCGGTGTCATCCCAGCCCCCTGGTGCCAGCAGTCGGTCGAAGAGCTGGTAGACGCCCACTGCCCGGCTGTCCACAAGCTCCCCGAGTGGCTGATCGACGGCGGCCGCCTGCGCCGCAACCTTCGACTGCCGGTAGGCGCCGGCGAGCTGCCGGATGACGTGGAACGGCTCGCTGATGCCCAGGATCACCCGATCCACCGTCCTACCGGCCCGCTTGGCGAGCTCCAATTGATAATGGACCAGCACCTGGGCGTGGTCCGCCCGGCCACCCGACTCGCGGAACAAGACCACAGAATGCGTCTCGGTTCCTGCACTGAACAGCGCGGCGTTGACACCGATTGTGGACTGCAGCGCGGCCGAGCGGTGGGTCAGGGTCGCGGCAATGGGGTCGACGTCGGACCGCACACCGTCCGCGTCCAGGATGGTCACCAGTTGCCACGGACCCCGGCCTTGGATTTCCTTCCACCCAGCCACCGCTGCCACCGCGTTCGATTCCCCGCTGCATGCCGAGAGGAACTCCTGCTCACGCCTGCGCCTGAACTCTGATTCAGCGGTGTTGGAATCAAGGAGCAAACCCGCCAGCAGGTCCAATTCGTCGCGCACGCCGGGCAATTCGGCGAGTATCGCCGTCGCGCTTTGCTCTTCAACGTCGAGCTGGACCCATAAGTAGCCCACACGGAAACCCCGCACAAGGAGGGGGACGCAAACCCGGCCCAACATGCCGAGCTCCTCGTTGGCGGGAACCACGACGGGACGCACCGCCGTGGCGATGCCGTGGGACAGCTGCCAGAGGCTGACATCGCTGGGGACGCGCTTGCTGAGGAGGAAGTTCACGCGGACGCGGTCGGCGTGGGACTGGTTGGAACTGTAGGCAAGGAGGACGCCGTCGAGGTCTTCGAGGGAGAGGCCTCGGCCCAGCTTCAACGCCACGCGTTCTACGATCTGTTCCACGTCCTGCTGCATCCTTCAAAGCGTACCAACAGCAGGCGACACCTGACGCTCCAGTGCTCGACAAATGTCGAGCCCACAAAGAGAAGACCCTTGATTTTCCGGGGTTTCGGCAGAAGCGGGCGCTGGAATCCATGTCGCCTGCCTCACAGCCGGATTTATTCTTGAATCACAGCCCGCAACACATTTTCGGCCGAAGAGGCCGCTAACGATGGAGCCCACAGATGATCATCGGCGTCCCCAAAGAAATCAAGAACAACGAATTCCGCGTAGCCATCACGGCTGCAGGTGTCCACGAATTCCGCACCCACGGACACACCGTTCTGGTTGAACGCGGCGCAGGCCTCGGCTCGGGCATCACCGACGAGGAATACTCGATCGCCGGCGCTGAAATCGTCAACGAAGCTGATGATGTCTGGGGCCGTGCGGACATGGTCATGAAGGTCAAGGAGCCCATCGCCGCGGAGTACCACCGCTTCCGCAAGGGCCTCATCCTTTTCACCTACCTGCACCTGGCCGCAGAGCCCGAGCTCACTGCCGAGCTCATCAACTCCGGCGTCACGGCCATCGCTTACGAAACCGTTCAGGAAGGCCGCACCCTTCCATTGCTCGCCCCGATGTCCGAGGTCGCAGGCCGCCTCTCGGTCGTAGTCGGCGCTTCTTCCCTCATGGCCCCGGCTGGCGGCAAGGGCGTCCTCCTGGGCGGCGTACCGGGCGTCCGCCCGGCCAAGGTCGTTGTCCTCGGTGCCGGCGTTGCGGGAACCAACGCCGCTGCCATGGCGCTGGGCCTCGGTGCTGATGTCACCATCATGGACATCAACATCAATCGGCTGCGCGAACTCGACGCCCTCTACCAGGGCCGGCTGAAGACCGTTGCCTCCAACGCCTACGAGATCGAGAAGTCAGTTATCGACGCAGATCTCGTGATCGGCTCCGTCCTGATCCCGGGTGCCAAGGCTCCCAAGCTGGTCACCAACGAGCTCGTCTCCCGCATGAAGCCGGGCTCGGTCCTGGTGGACATCGCTGTGGACCAGGGCGGCTGCTTCGAGGACACGCACCCCACCACCCACCAGGAACCGACGTACAAGGTCCACAACTCGATCTTCTACTGCGTTGCCAACATGCCTGGCGCCGTTCCGAACACCTCCACGTACGCACTGACCAACGTCACCCTGCGCTACGCCGTGGCACTGGCCAACCTGGGCGTCAAGGCCGCATTCGACCGCGACCCCGCCCTGGCCGCCGGCCTCAACATCGCCGCAGGCCACGTGGCACACCACTCCGTTTCCGAGGCTCACAACCTGCCCCTCGTCAACGACTGGCACGGCCTGGTTTCCGCCTAGCTTTTAGCTTCGCGGCGGCGATTGGACGTCGTTGGGCCCCGGGTTGGGGGTTTGGGGCCGGGACGCGGCCACGGGGGGTAGGGAGATGTGGGGGGCCCGCCCCCCCCCCCCCCCCCCCCCCCGGCGGCGCCCCCCCATATATTCCGCGGGGGGGGGGCGTGGGCGCCGGCGGCCCCCGTGGCCCCGCCCCCCCCCCCCCCCAAAAAACCGGGGCTTTCCACGTGTTAGCGTCCGATCCCCCGCCGCCTGCCCAGCGCAAGCTTGAGCCGCTGCTCAACTTCCCACGGACGGCTGAGGTGATCCCACTCAATGCGGACAATCTGCCACCCCATTGCTTCGAGCGCCTTCTCCCTGCGACGTTCCTCGAAAATGACCTCGTCCGTGGGCGCGAACTCAAAATATTTGGCGCGGCCGTCGAACTCAAGGATGACCTTCTGTTCCGACCAGCCGAAATCTCCCCTGAACCTGCCAATGGGCGTCGCCACGTCAAGCTGAAGCCCGGCGGCAGGAATTCCGAGTTTGGCCAGCAGCAGGCGTGTGCGTGTCTCGCCTGTTGATTCGGAGCGCTTGTCCATCGCGGCGAGGACACGACGCAGCCTCCGGGCGCCGCGGGTGATCCTGCCGGTGTCCAAGTAGTCCTGCAGGATCCGCGGATCAGCCCCACGCCGGAGCGCTTGGTCCGCGATGACCACGGCCTTTTCGAAGTCCAGCGTCCGCGCACAATCAACCACTGTGCGTTCCAGACTGGTGGCCTTGGCCGATGATCCCCACGGTGTCCGTGTTTCCGAGATTTCGGAGCGTTCCAGCTGCCCGCCGTGGGCTATGACATCCGCGCCGGAACTCGCCTGCGCCGGAGAAAAAGGAGTGGTGACATGCACGTGTGGCCCGCCCTCCCAATCTGAGAATCCGTGGAGTCGGGCCGCACTCACATGGCTGTAGACGGCCTGGCCGGCGGGGTTGCTGCAGTGGTGCGCCTGAATGCGGAGCAGCTCCTGGTCCCAGGGTTTTCGGCGGCGCCAATCAGCTGCCCGGACGTAGGCGCCCCGCCTCAATCTCAGAAGCCTCCCGGAGCGTACGCCCGCCGTCAGGACCCGGTCGCCCAGCCCACTCCCCAGAAGCTCCGGAGTGGAGGCAACGGACGTCTCCGGCCAATGTGCGGTGATGAGGGCATCGAGTTTTCTTGGGTTCATGGACCCATGCTTGGCCGAACCCAGGCCCGAGGCCATCGAGCTTTGGCCTTATGTGGACAACAACGTTGATAAACCGCTTCTCCATGGCGGGGCGGCAACGATTTAGCGGTTTGGCAACGTGCTTGTGACCTACGGCTTGCCAGGAACGTCGGGAACGACGTGCGTGGGAACAGGAACGGGAATCTCCGACGGGCGGATCTTTGAGGGATCGATCGTCGGCGTATCGATGGCTGGTGGCGTCACAGGTACCACTGGGGGCGTGGGAATGACTCTCTTGCCGGGTTCATCGTGCTGCGGACCCTTGGGTGCTTGCGATGGTGCCGCCCCGCCCGGCTGCGGAACGCGATCAAGGGCGCCCGGCGTCGAAGGTGCTGGACCGGGCTGGTTCCGGACCGGGGGTGCAGGCGTTTCATCGGCAGGTGGTGCGGGTGCCGGACCAACAGGACCGCCCTGCTGCGGAGCATTTCCGGAGCCGGGCGCCAACTGCGAGACAACGGATCCGATGGCTGCGCCCAAATGCTGGAAGGCACCCGGAATCCCGCCTTCGGACGCGGCCGCCGCAGTGGCACCTCCGGCCAAGGACACCACCACGGCCAGGCCCGCGATGGCGGTGCGACGCTTCTTCCGTCGCCGCGCTGCGATTTCGTCGACGGCTGCCAGTTCGTCGACAACTGCCGGCCCACCCACAGGGGCTTGGGCTTCGGCCAGGTCAGCCGTGGCGAGTACCGCCGTCGATGCGCCGGACGGCGCGACCAGGGCCTCCGCCGTCGTGGTCTGTTGGGTGACTGCAGCGGGGCCGCCGACCATCAGGGCGCGGACTGCGTCGGACGGCAACGGGGCAGTGCTGGCCAGTGAGCGGAGCTCCAGGAGTTCGGTGCGGAGATCGGCGTCGCCATCGAGGCGTGATTCGGCCAGCAGGCGGTCGATTGCCAGCTCGTTGTGGCGTCCGCGTGACGGAAGGTGTTCGCTCATGATGTGCCATTCGTTCGTAGTGCACGCTTCTTCAGTGCGCTCAATGCCCTGCGCTGCAACTGCTTCACGGCGCCTTGGGACTTGCCCATGATGCCCGCTGTTTCTTCCACGGAAAGGTCGGCAACAACGCGTAAAGCCAGGACCTCCCGGTAGTCGTCCGTGAGGTCATCCAACAATTCGGTGACACCCACACCGAAGGCACGTCCGAAAGCCTCGTCTTCCGCCGACGACGCTCGCCGTGAGTCCAGTTCCGACTCGTAGGGCGTGGAATCGGGTGTCCGTTCGCGTTTGCGGTAGTGGTCCACCATCCGGGCATGGGCGATGGAGAACAACAACGTTTTGGCACCCTGAAGTCCGCCATGGAGGGCTTCGAGCCTTGGATACAGGGCAAGGAACACGTCCTGAGTGACGGCTTCGGGGTCGTCCACGCCGCGTGCCCGGAGGTAGCCAAAGACAGGTCCGGCGAAGCTGTTGTAGGCAGCAGTGAACAGCAGCGCGGGGTCGTCACGATCCGCCTGCACATATTCATCCGCCATGGGGTCAAGCACCCGTGGACGCCTCCATTCCACGTTACGAAAGCGGGGCTCCTTGTCCTAAGCCAAGGAGCCCCGCCCTAAACCGTAGCTGCTGCGCGCTTAGCCGACAGAATCGAGGGGTGCTCCCGGAGCGGCCGGAACGTCCGCGGGAACGTGCGACGGCAACGAAGGAACGGCAGGCGTCGCCGGGACAGCGGGCGTCGCGGGCACAGCGGGCACAGCAGGCGTCGCGGGCACCGCAGGAACGGCCGGCTTTGCCGGAAGTTCAGGCGTTACTGCGGCATCGACGTCGGTTTCCGCCTTGGCCGAAGAGTCCGTCTTCGCACCGGCAGCCTTACCGGCATCAACCACTGCCTCGCAGTGCGCTTCCACCTCTGCTTCGCCACCGGCGGCGATGGTCAGGGATTCGAAGCCGGGGGCCTTGGAGTCGGACTTCAGGCCACCGTTCAGGAAGGCGGTGCAAAGGCCGAAAGCCTCCGGGGAAGTGGCATCTTTGGCTGCGGCCCCCGCGTCGGACACAGCCTCGGCAGCCTTCGCCTGGCCGGCGTCGGCGGCGTGGGCAGCCTTTGCCTGCGCAGTCTCGACGGCGTCAGTCGCCTTGGTGTTGGCGGTCTTGGCGGCTTCGGCTGCTTCAGCGGCCTTCCCGTCGAGCGGAGCCGGTGCACCAACGAGGTTGTGTGCAGTCTGCTGGAACTCGGTGGGAAGTGCGCCATTGAAGGCAGCGACGCCGGTTCCGCCGGCTGCTACGGCTCCGGCAGCCAGGACGCCGGCGGCGACTTTGCTGGTGGCAAGGACAGTGAAAAAGGACATGAAACCCTCCGACAAACGATTTGGGGATTGCCCCGGCAGCGGTTGGGTCGCTGCCGGATGATCAGCGTGCGGACGTGGCCCGCACTCCCCTTACATCGTTCGCGGCACCGGTGAGGTTACGCTTTGTCCGAAATTACTTCCGCGGAGTGCTGTCAGGCCCTTTGTGCACAGCGGCTAGATGTCCCCATGGCCGGGTTCGCTGCCGCCAACTATGCTCAGGGAATGCCTGGCGCCGTTGGCCCACTGGCTATTTGCACGTCACTACGTTCAGGGGATACGTAATGGGACAGGGTTCGTAATGGGACAGGGATTGGTGGGCGCGGACGTCGGAGACCTCCGGCGGTTGTCGGCCGTGATGGACGCTGAGGCTGAAAAGATCGCCGATCTCAGGCGCCAGCTCAACGGATTGATCCAGAATGGCAGCTACTGGCGTGGAAACGATGCAGACCAGTTTCGCAGCGCTTGGCACAGCGACCTCCAAGGCCGGTTGGGAGCGGCAGCTGCATGCTTGAAGACCAACGCCCGCGCCTTGAAGCTCAATGCCGAGCAGCAGGAGCAAGCGTCTCTGGGCGGATCGGGTGGACCTGGAGGTTCCAAGGGCGGACCGGGCCCGGGAGTCGGCAAAAGCCCAGAGGGAATGCCCGGATTCACTTTTGGTCCAACCACCTACGGTCCGGTGACGGTTGAGGGCGACGGGTCCTTGGTGGCTGAGGTCAATGGCGAGGCGCGCGGATCAGTCGGTCCTGATGGAGCGGCTTTTGAGGCCTCCGTTGACGGCAAGATCGGGGCCGAGATGACCTGGACTGCCACGTCCGGATTCGGCCCCGTCACGACCACCACTACCAACGAAACGTTCTCTGGAGCCCGTGGGGACGGGAAGATCGATGCCCGGGTTCCCTTCGGGTTGGGACTCCCGAGCCTCCAGGCCAACGGTGAAGTCTTCGTAGGCGTGGAGAACACCACCACAACCAAGAGCGAATTCTTTGACGGGTGGGCAACCAACACATCGACCGTCCGGGGCATGACCGGGGCGGAAGCAGGGATCCACGCGAGCGCGGACACCCCCTTCCTGTTCGGTGCAGGCGGCGAAGCGTTTGCGGGCCAAAAGGTCACCTTCGGCAACGAAACGGAGTTCGCGGGAGGCTTGTTCAGCATTGGACAAGGAGCGGAGTTGCGCGGAGGAGCTTGGGCCAGCGCCGGCGAAGGCGAGGTCAGCGTCAAAAACGATGACGTCACCGGCAAAGTAGCCGGTGCCGGAGCTGGTGCGGAACTGACCGCCTCCCAGTACATTGAAGTGCTGGGCCAAAAGCTGTCTACGTCAGAAACTGTCGCCGCTGGCGCGGGCGAAGGCTACTTCTTCAACGCGTCAATGGACGAGGACGGCTTCACCTTGGGTGTGGGCGCGAAAATTACGGCGGAACTTGGACTCGGCGCCGGAGGCCAAATCACGATCAGTCCCTCCGGATTCGTGGATTCCGTGACCGGGTTCGTCGATTTCCTCAACAAATAGCCTCCTGACCAGACACTGCTCCGAAAGGACTCCCATGACATCACACCAGGTCTTCCCGTCCGACGCTTTCCCCGCCTACCCGTCCATCAAGCTCACACCGCCGGCCGGTTGGACGCAGCAAGTGGTTCCCGACGCGGTGGGGGCACTCATGGCGCCCGCCACTGCAGGAAACTACACGGCGAATGTGGTCATCTCCGTGTCGCGCCGCTTGCCGGAGTACGGCCTCCAGGACATCGCGGCCTCCGTGGACCAATTCCTGGATGCCCTGCCCGATGCTGTGCTGCTTGCCACCGAACCCGTGGTCATCAACGGCCGTGATTGGCACGTTCGCGAGGCGCGATACACACACCCGCAGGCCGGGTCCTTGGCGCAGTTCACAGCCGTCACGGTGGTCCATCACCAAACCGCCGCGGACATCGTCCAGTTGACCGGCAGTTGCCAGCCGGTTGAGGGGAACGACGACCTCAAGGCCATCTACTCGGTCGTTGCGAGCGCGGACGTTACGCCAGCGCCCTAGCCTGCTCAATCAGCTTCAGCACCGCAACCGAGTCAACCGGATCAACAGGTAACGGAAGAGCAGAGGCCGTGCCGCCGTCGTCGAGCTTGTCCGCCAGGATCCTGTAGAACTCGGGGTACGCCCCGCGCTCGGTGGGGACAGCGGTGCGCCGCCCGTTGACTTCCAGCGTGCCATGGTTTTCGGCAGGCTCGACGCCGTACCCGGGGTCCGTAGGCAGCCCACCGCCCAGCACATACGGCTCCTGCGGGTCGGCACCGAACTTTACGAATCCGCCCTCGGTGCCGAGGATGCGGAAGCGCGGTCCGTGGAGGTGGCTGTTGAGGTTGATGGTGACATGGGTGACCACACCCGATTGGTGTTGCAGGACAAGGAAGACGTCGTCGTCCGCGCTTTCCTGGGGGCGGCGTCCTTGGATTTCTGCGTAGGTGACCTCGGCGGGGCCGAAGAAACGGAGAGTGAGGTCGAGGACGTGGGTGCCGAGGTCGAAGAGGACACCCCCGCCATCCTGGGTCGTGGCGCTGGCCTTCCATGCTTTGGCGATCTCCGGCGCCCATCGCTCCATGCCCACCTCAAACCGGGTCACGGTACCCAACGTCCCGGCGTCGAGCAGTTTCTGCACAGTGAGAGCGTCTGCGTCCCAGCGCCGGTTCTGGTACACCGTGAGGACGCGGCCCAGGCTCGCTGCAAGCTGGATTAATTCCTCACCTTGGGCGCTGTGCACCACGAACGGCTTGTCAACGACGACGTCGAGCCCGGCTTCCAGCGCCGCTTTCGCCAGCGGGTAATGGGTTGCGGGCGGTGTGCCCAGGACAACGAGGTCCAGTTCGCCAGCGAGGGCCAGGATGTCCTCCGGCGTGTTGACGATCGTCGCCTGTGGGTAGCGGTCCTTGGCTTTGGATTGGCGCGATGCATCCGAAGTTGCGATGACGGCGAGCTCATAGGCGGGATTGCTGGCGATGAAGGGCGCGTGGAATACGCTGCCCGATAGCCCGAAACCTGCTACTGCGGTACGGATCGGCGTGGAAGTCATGACCCTAGGCTACCGATCCTCACACACTTAACGGCCCTTTCACGCCAACCCTCTATCACCGGGTGATAGAGGGTTGGGGTGAAGGGCGCAAAATGAACTGGTCCCCGTTTGTTGGACTGGCTAATTGGGATTTTAGGCTGCGAGGGTCTGGGCCCGGTATTGCACCGGGCTCAGGCCTTCGAGTTTGGTGGAGATCCTTTCGT
>NZ_JAJOHP010000074.1:0-21804 GCF_021109375.1 Arthrobacter sp. AK01 | reverse complement strand
CCCCCCCCCGGCCCCCGGGGGCCCCGGTCGCGTCGCCTGGGGGGCCCGCCCACCCCCCCCCCCCCCCCCCCCCCCACAACCCCCGGGGGCCCGGGGCGCGCCCGCCCCCCCCCCACAGCTCAGTTATAGCTACGCGTGGTCGCGCTTGGAAGTCTTCGGGGCGTCGCGCTTGGCCGCGGCGTTGTCCCTGGCTTCCTTGGTAGCTGCCTTCTTGGCGGCTTCGTCCTTGACGCGCTGGGCTTCGGAGCGGACGGCGGCGTGCGTGGCGCGCTCGGTGACCAGCCACTGCGGCGGAGCCTGCAGCAGCTCGGTGATTTCCGCCGTCGTGAGTGCATCCTCAACGCCGCCACGGGCGAGGCCGCTGATGGAGACGTTCAGTTTCTGTGCGACCACCGGGCGGGGGTGCGGGCCGTTGCGGCGCAGTTCGGCGAGCCACTCCGGCGGGTTGGCCTGAAGTTCGGCGAATTCATCGCGGGAGATGGACGAATCCTGGAACTCCTGGGGTGTCGCGGGCAGGTAGATGCCGAGTTTCTTGGCAACTGTTGCCGGCTTCATGGACTGGGAGTTCGAGGACGTCATGCTTCAAGGGTATCTGGCCGGTACTGTGAGTGTGTGCCAGCCGCTGAAGAATCCATCGAAACAACAGAGCCCTTACCCGGCCTCCGCTTCGCCTATGTTGCGGGTGTGACTCCTGGGAAATGGATCCGGCGGTGGGAAGAACGGATGCCGGACTATCCGTTGCACGCGTTCATGTCCGACGACGATGCGCAGCTTACGGTGTTGCGTGAAGGTTCCGCGGACCTCAGCTTTGTTCGGTTGCCCGTGGACCGCGAAGGCTTGAACGTCATCCCCCTCTACGAAGAGCAGCCCGTGGTGGTTGCTCCCAAAGGCCACGAGATCTCGGTGTTTGAAGAGGTGGCCCTCGAGGACCTGTCCGAGGAAAACTTCCTCGACATCGAGGAAATGGGTGGGCCGGACATGGCCCTCCAGGTGGTTGCCTCCGGTGCAGGGCTGGCGATTCTGCCGATGTCCGTAGCGCGGCACCTGAATGCCAAAGACACTGTCATGCGGCGCCTGACCGGTGCTCCTACGACTCAGATTGGCTTGGCGTGGCTTGTTGGCACGGACAGTCCCGTGATGGAGGAATTCATCGGGATCGTGCGTGGGCGGACGGCGCAGAGTTCACGCCAGCCCTCGGCCCAGCAGGAGAAGCCGAAAAAGGCGCCCAAGCCTGATCGTCGCGGCGGTGGCCCCAAGAAGCCTGCCGTTGCGCAACGCTACGCGCCGAATCCGGACAAGGGCCGCGGGAAGGGCTCGCGCAAGAAGGGCAAGCGGTAACGGCTGGTCCAGGCCTACGCGCCGTGGATGGCGGTCTGCTGCTGCTCGGAACGGTTGAGGTAGGCCAGGAGAAGGTCCCCGGCGCGTTCAAGTTTGCCGGCTTCCAACGCTGAGCAGATCTGCTCGTTTTCCGTGAGCCAGTCGCTGTAAAAGTGCGCGTTCATGGTGGCCTTGTGGAAGTACAGCCGCATCTCGGCCAAGACCTGCGCCATGATCGTGTCCAGCCGGTTGCTCTCGGCCAGGGCAACGATTGCTCCGTGGAAATGCTGGTTGGCGCTGCCCAATCCTTCGTTGTCGTCGGCGGCTGCTGCGCGTTTGCCCTCCTCGACGGCGGCCCTGACGGCGGCGATGCGCTCGGGTGAACCTCCTGCGCGGATAGAACTGACCTCGATGGCCCGGCGGACGGTGTAGACGTCGTGGATGTCGCCGGCTTCAAGGGTGGCCACGTAGACACCTTTGTTGGGCTGACGGAGGAGGAGCCGTTCGCCGGCCAGTTCTGCGAAGGCCTCCCGGACGGTGTTCCGGGAGACGCCCAGATCCTCGGCGATGGTGGCCTCGGTCAGTTTGGCACCGGGAACCAGGAATCCCTCGGCCAGTTGGTAGCGCAGTTCCTCGGCAACCCTCTCGGCAACCGACGGGACTCTCAGGCGGACCCGTGCGCGTGCGCCATCAAAGCCAGGGTGTTCGCTTTTTTCCTGATCTGCACTGGCCATGACACCAAAAGTACACGATTGCCGGAAATCGGTATCGCTGGATCGTTGAACAATCCAGCGAAATAGTGCATGCTGGATGTAACGCACATCACGAGGCAGGGATCACACCATGGCAATCATCGATTTGAACAGCGACGTCGGAGAGTCATTCGGACGCTGGACGCTCGGCGATGACGCTGCCATGTTTGAGTCCGTCTCCAGCGCAAATGTTGCGTGTGGATTCCACGCCGGCGACCCCAGCGTCATCCGCAGCACCTGCGCTAAGGCGGTACAGGCCGGCGTCGTGATTGGTGCCCATGTTGGCTACCGCGACCTCGCCGGATTCGGCCGCCGCTTCATGGACATCGATCCCCATGAACTGGCCGATGACGTGGTGTACCAAATCGGTGCGCTGCAGGCGTTGGCGGCCACCACAGGTGCGCGCGTCCAGTACGTGAAGCCGCACGGCGGCCTCTACAACGCGATCGTCAAGCACACCGCTCAGGCGCGTGCCGTCGTCGATGCTGTGAAATCGGTGGACCCCAACCTTCCGATCCTCGGCCTTCCGGGTTCCGAAGTCCTGCGTCTGGCTGAAGAAGCCGGTCTTCGGGGCGTTGCCGAGGCATTTGCTGACCGCGCCTACAACCCTGATGGAACACTCGTCTCCCGCTCACAACCAGGTGCCGTGCTTCACGATCCTGCTGAAGTGGCGGAGCACGTCCTGCGGATGGCCACCGAACAGTCCGTGAGGACCATTGACGGTTCCATCCTGAATATCCGCGCGGAAAGCATCTGCGTGCATGGTGACTCACCCGGAGCCGTTGCTATGGCTACCGCCGTGAAGTCCGCTCTGGGCGCTGCCGGCGTAACTGTCGGCTCGTTCCTCTAGCCCATCCCGGGCGCCCCGCACCATCCCTCATCCCCCCGGAGGACATCATGACCAGCACCAACAATGCAGCCAAGGCAGTGACAAGGAAGCCACCGCCCGGCGCGCTCAAGGCGTACGTTGCCAGCCTCACCGGCACCTCGCTGGAGTACTACGACTTCGCCATCTACTCGGTGGCCTCGGCCCTCGTGTTCCCCAAGATCTTCTTCCCGGGCAATGACGAGTTTGTTGCACTGCTTCTCTCGTTCTCAGCTTTCGCGGTGGGCTACCTGGCCCGTCCGATCGGTGGCGTCATCTTTGGTCGCCTCGGTGACAAGATCGGCCGCAAGTACGTCCTGGTCTTCACGCTCGTCCTCATCGGCGTGGCAACAGTACTCATCGGCGCCCTGCCCGACTACTCCGTCATCGGGGTGGCGGCTCCAACAATCCTTGTGCTGCTGCGTCTGGCGCAGGGCATCGGCGTCGGCGGCGAGTGGGGCGGCGCAGTGCTGCTGTCCAGCGAATTCGGTGACCCGAACAAGCGCGGCTTCTGGTCTTCTGCCGCCCAGATCGGCCCGCCCGCCGGCAACCTCATGGCCAACGGCGTCCTTGCCATTCTCGCCGCGTCCCTCAGCGACGAAGCATTCCTCTCCTGGGGCTGGCGCGTAGCCTTCCTCGCTTCCGCTCTCCTAGTGGTCTTCGGCCTGGTCATCCGCCTCAAGCTGGAAGAAACCCCGGTGTTCAAGGCCATCCAGGCCCAGGGCGACCGGCCCAAGGCTCCCATCAAGGAAGTCTTCACCACGCAACCCAAGGCGTTGGTGGCCGCGGCTCTCTCCCGCGTTTGCCCCGACATCCTGTACGCCCTGTTCACTGTGTTCGTCGCCGTTTACGCCACCAAGCAATTGGGCATGACCACGGGCAATGTCCTCTCCGCCATCCTGATCGGTTCAGCCTTCCAGCTGTTCCTGATCCCGCTGGCCGGAGCGCTGACTGACCGCTTCAACCGTCGCTGGGTCTACGGCATCGCTGCAGCAGCCACCGCTGCCTACATCCCGCTGTTCTTCCTGATGATCCAGGGCAAGTCAGTGGCCATGCTGACCGTGGGCACCGTCATTGGCCTGGCGCTCCACGCCTTCATGTACGGCCCGCAGGCCGCTTTCATCACTGAGCAGTTCCCGGCGCGACTCCGGTACGCTGGCAGCTCGCTGGCCTACACCCTGGCCGGTGTGATCGGTGGAGCTGTTGCACCCATCATCTTCACGGCCCTCTACGGCGCCGCTGGCGGTGGCTGGTACCTGATTGCCGTGTACATCCTCGTCGCGGCTGTTGTCACGATCGTGGGCATGCTCCTCGGCCGTGACCCCGAGCCGGAGGAAGATATCCGGTTGATGCAGGGGACACACGCTCAGCCGGCGGCGTAGCCAAAAATGGAAACCGTGATGCAAACGACCACCGCTAAAAGGGTTCGCTCCGTCAGGCCCGTCGGCACCCGTGCCGTTCTGGCCGAATTGGACGGCCTGCAGGACGTGCTCGCCCTGCAGGACATGCTCTATAAGTCCCCGCTTCCTGGCCAGGTAGATGTACTCGCCGCCGCGGAAACGGTCATGGTGGTGGGTGAGTCAGCGGCAGCCACACGTGCCATCGGTGCGCGGCTGCTGGAGCTGGAACTCACCACGCCGGAGGTCACCGACTCCGGGCTGGTAGTCATCGACACCGTGTACGACGGCGACGATCTCGCTGACGTCGCGGAGCTGACCGGACTGAGCGTGGATGGCGTTGTTGCCGCGCACACAGGCCAGATCTGGACCGTCGCCTTCGCTGGCTTCGCGCCCGGTTTCGGCTACATGGTGGGCGAGAACGAAGCCCTCACGGTCCCTCGCCGGTCTTCCCCGCGCACGGCAGTTCCCGCCGGATCCGTTGCTCTCGGTGGTCAGTACTCAGCCGTTTACCCCCGCCGTTCACCGGGCGGTTGGCAGTTGATTGGCCGGACCGGCGCACGGATGTGGGACCTGGACCGCGCGCAGCCAGCGCTTGTGAGGCCCGGCGACCGGGTTCAGTACCGGGCCGTCCGCGACGTCGTGACCACTGGAGCTTCGGTGGCGCGCGAACCTGAAACGGAGCACCACCCTGAGTCCGGAGTGAGGATCCTCAACCCGGGTGCACAGAGCCTCATCCAGGATCTCGGCCGTCGAGGCTTTGGCCCGCTGGGTGTCTCTGCCGCTGGTGCCCTGGACCGGGCGTCGCTGCGACGGGCCAACCGGCTGGTAGGCAATGGCTCCTCGGTCGCCGCCATTGAGACCGTCAATGGCGGGCTCACGGTTGAGGCCATCGGCGACCAAGTGATTGCCGTGGCAGGTGCGCCGACCACCCTGACTGTCCAGCCGCCGTCGTTGGTTGAGTCCGACGACGACTCCGCGCCGGCCGCGCCGCGGACCGTTCCGATGGCTACAGCTTTCGCGCTGCTCGACGGCGAAGTGCTAACCCTGGGTGCGCCCGAGTCCGGGTTCCGAAACTACGTGGCAATCCGTGGCGGAGTGGACGTTCCCGAGGTTCTGGGCAGCCGCTCGGCGGACACGATGTCAGGGATTGGACCGGCCCCACTGGCCGTCGGGCAGGAGCTCCCGATCGGCGAGGCCACGGTCTCCACCGCAGTTGGCAGCCCCGAACTGCAACCGGATTTCCCCGGCGCCGGCGTCACGGTATTGGACGTAGTTCCAGGGCCACGCGCCGACTGGTTCGACCAGGAAGCCCTGGATTCATTGTGCAGCCAGGAATGGTTGGTCACGCCGCAGTCCAACAGGGTGGGCATGCGTTTGGACGGAGCACCGCTCCAACGCACGCGCGAAGGTGAGCTTCCCAGTGAAGGGACCATGGCCGGAGCACTCCAGATCCCACCCGCTGGGCTCCCCGTGTTGTTCCTTGCGGACCACCCCATCACTGGCGGCTATCCGGTAATCGGAGTGGTTTGCGATGAACACCTGGACCGTGCCGCCCAAGTCCCTCTTGGCGGGCGTATCCGCTTCCGGTTCGTACCGGATTCACTGGACTCCACCACACCCTTCACCACGACCCCGGAAGAAGTGAGTATTTGATGCGCAAGGTCCTGATCGCGAACCGCGGCGAAATTGCCGTCCGCGTCGCCCGAGCCTGCGACGACGCCGGCATTGCCTCGGTGGCCGTTTACGCCGACATTGACGCCGACGCCATGCATGTTGGCGCCGCCGACGAAGCCTACAGCCTGGACGGAAACTCGCCCGCTGAGACGTACTTGAACATCGGGAAGCTGCTCGCCGTTGCCGCGCAGTCCGGTGCAGACGCCGTCCACCCCGGATACGGCTTCCTGTCGGAGAACGCCGAATTCGCGCAGGCAGTGCTCGACGCCGGACTTGAGTGGATAGGCCCCTCGCCGGAGTCGATCCGTCAGTTGGGCAACAAGATCACCGCCCGCGAGATCGCCGTCCGTGCCGGAGCGCCCCTGGTGGCAGGCAGCGACGGACCGGTGTCATCTGCCGCTGAAGCCCGTGCTTTTGCCGAGCAACATGGCCTTCCGCTTGCCATCAAGGCTGCTTTTGGCGGTGGTGGGCGCGGGCTGAAGGTAGTCCGCGAACTCGCCGAGGTGGAGGAAGCCTTCGACTCGGCAGTTCGTGAGGCTGTGGCCGCATTCGGTCGGGGCGAGTGCTTCGTGGAACAGTACCTGGACCGGCCCCGTCACGTAGAGGCCCAGATCATCGCGGATGTCCATGGCAACGTGGTTGTGGTGGGAACGCGTGACTGCTCGCTGCAGCGCCGCCACCAGAAACTCGTGGAAGAAGCTCCGGCTCCCTTCCTGAGCGACTCCCAGCGCCAGCAGATCTATGACGGCTCCAAGGCAATCGTCCGCGAAGCCGGTTACTACGGTGCCGGAACAGTAGAGTTCCTGGTCTCCGCCGATGGTGCCGTGGCCTTCCTTGAGGTCAACACACGCCTCCAGGTTGAGCACCCCATCACGGAGGAAACCGCCGGAATCGACCTTGTGCAGGAGCAGTTCCGAATCGCGGCCGGGTTGCCGCTGAGCATCACCGAGGATCCCACACCACGTGGGCACTCCTTCGAGTTCCGCATCAACGCCGAAGACGTTGGCCGCGGATTCCTGCCCTCACCGGGCACAGTGTCTTCCTTCGAATCACCCACCGGGCCGGGCATCCGCCTGGACACCGGCGTGCGTTCGGGTTCGTTCGTCGCCCCGCAGTTCGACTCCCTGTTGGCCAAGCTCATTGTCACTGGAGCCGACCGACAGCAGGCACTCCGCCGTGCGCGCCGTGCCCTCGCCGAAATCAACATCACGGGCCTGCCCACGGTGCTGCCATTCCACCGGGCGGTCCTGGAGTCCGAGGATTTCACCTCCGTTGCCGGCCTGAACATTCACACGCGGTGGATCGAAACCGACTTCGCCGACCAGATCCCCGTGGACCCCGAGTACAACGTGGTGGCACCGGAGGGAGAACGGCGGACCATCACCATTGACGTCGACGGCAAACGGCTGGCTGTTGGGCTTCCGGCGGACCTGCTGGACGGCTGGGCACGCTCAGGGCAGGGCCTCCCCGCCGCCGCCGACGTGACGGGCCTGCCGGACTCCGGGGCCGGCGACTCTCCCGCGGAATCGGCACTTGTCTCGAGTATGGCCGGAACAGTGGTTAAGTGGCTCGTTGAACCTGGCACCGACGTAGCCGCCGGGGACCCTTTGGTGGTCCTGGAAGCCATGAAGATGGAAACCCAGGTGTCAGCGCACCGTACCGGAAAGCTCTCCGAAGTACTCTCGGCACCCGGCGGAGTTGTCACTGCCGGCGCGGTGCTGGCACACATCGAGTAGCCGCTAGGACGTAACGGCAACGCCCAGCACGCTGTCCAACAAGCTGTTGCGGAACTTGCCCGAGGGATCGTGCGCCTGGACCAGTGCACGGAAGTCCTCGAATCGTGGGTACAGCGCGGGGAAGTCGTAGCCGCTGGGCGTGAAGAGCTTTCCCCAGTGCGGGCGGGCTCCGAACGGCCGCAGGGCTTCCTCGAGCTCGGGGAGGACTGCTTCCACATCGCTCTGCAGTGGCTTCCACGTGAAATGCAGCGCGACACTCTGCTGCTGGTAGAAAGGGCTGAGCCAGAATTCGTCAGCGGCTACAGTCCGGATTTCCGAGATGAACAGCAACGGTGCCAACTTGTCGGCGAGTCCACGGACCGCTTGCAAAGCAGCAGGTGCCTGATCCAGGGGTAGCAGGAACTCGCTCTGCAGCTCTTCTCCGTTGCTCGGCGTAAATTCGTGGCGGAAGTGCGGCAAACGGTCCAGCCACTTTCCCGCGACGTCCAGCTGCTCGGTGCAGTTCTCCGCAGACATATCCGGCAAGGGGTGCATCGCCGCCGTCGCAGCTGTCGCTCCAAAAAGGTCCGGCAAGGGCGCCTCGGTGTCCAGTGCCTTGAGCCAGACCTGCGGGATGGTGTCGCCGGTGTAATCGGTGAAGAAGCTGACGCTGTAGGCACTGGAAGCGATGCCTTGGAAATTCGCCAAAGCACCCTCCCACGACAAACCGGTGAGCACGCGCTGCCGGACCTCGAAGCTCGGCCGCACGGCGAGCTCCAGCCCCGTCACGATGCCCAGGGCTCCCACGCCCACCACGCTGGCGAGGAATTCGTCGTCGTCCGCTGTGAGCGTCACCAGCTCGCCGGAGGCGCGCACCAGATCAATACCCACGACGGCCGCTGCCAAGGCGGGATTCTTGACTCCACTGCCGTGCGTGCCGGTTTGGATGGCACCTGCGACGGAGATGTGGGGGAGTGAAGCGAGGTTGTGGATGGCGAAGCCCTGCTCCTCGAGGGCGCGGCCCAAGGCTCCGTAGCTGATGCCGGCGCTGACCTTGACTGTGCTCTTAGCGGCGTCCACCACGAGCGACTGGGGCAACGCGTCAAGGAGGATGTGGACGCCGTCGGTGTCGGCCACAGTGTTGAAGGAGTGCCGGGAACCCAGTGCCTTGATCCGCGTTGCGCTTGCTACCAGCTCCTGCAACTCCTCCACCGACGTCGGGCGGTGGATTTCCGCGGACGAGTACTCAAGGTTTCCTGCCCAGTTCTTCATCGAATGATCTTCCCGCTCGGATACTTAGTGGCTCCCGTAATTGTTAAGGTTCACAACTAATTCCGTCAAGGGGTGTCCACGCCATTGCGGCTAGAGTTCAAGAAACCCGCTGTCTATCAGGAGTGCCACGTGAGCAAGGGATCCAAGCCCACCATCCGGGACGTAGCGAAGGCGGCTGAGGTCTCGCTGACCACCGTCTCCTACGTACTTTCCGGCCGGCACGGTGGAACCACTCGGATCAGCCAGCCCACGCAGGACCGCGTCCTGGCTGCGGTGAAGGAACTGGGCTATGTACCCAACCAGGCGGCCCGAGGGATGCGCCGGGGCAAAACGGACGTGGTGGCCGTGGCGATCGGAAACCTCGATTGGCCATGGGACAGGGCCCTCGCCACTGCGGCGGCCCGGATCCTCCCGGAGCATGGGTATCAGCCGGTGATCCTGTTGGGCGACGACTGGCGGAAGTTCATGATGTCCGGCGGTGCGGATGGCGTCATCATTGGCTACTTCCCTGAGGCGAAGTCCGAGGACGAAAGCGTGACGGAGCTCGCCCGCCGCGGTGTCGCCCAGGTGGTGATCTCAGGAACCATGAAGCCCGCTGGGTTCGATGTCCTGGCGCCTGAGGCTGACGCCGGGCTCAAGGAGTGCATGGATTTCCTCACCGCGTCCCACCGCAGGATCGCCTGCATCCGGAGGGCGGACCCGGCCGGCCGTCCCAAGAGCCGTTTCGCCGCCTACGCGGCTGGCCTCGAGAAGGCGGGCATCCCCCTCGACGAGTCCTTGGTGAGAACGTCGCAGCACCGTCCGGCTACCGCCTATCAGTCCGCGATTGAGTTGCTCCAGCTACCTGACCGGCCCACGGCCATCCTGTGCACGGACGACATGGAGGCGCTGCAGGCCATTCGCGCGGCTTATCGTCTGGGGCTTCGGGTGCCCGAGGACGTCCAGATTGTCGGCGTCGGGAATTCTACCGAAGGCCGGGACTACGATCCCGCACTGACAACAGTGGGCCCGGAACCGATCTTTGAGCAAGTGGTCCGTATGCTGCTCGATCGCTTGGCCGGGACCACGCCGACGGAGGGCATCCGGATTGCATCGCCGTGGAAGTTGCACCACCGGGGAACCACGCAGCGCTAGGCGTTAGTCCTTGAGCGGGCGGCGAGCAAGCCAGGCCGCAACGATGGCACCCGAGACGTTGTGCCACAGCGAGAACACGGCGGAGGGCAGCGCAGCCAAAGCGCCGAAGTGTGCAGTCGCCAGAGTCGCGGCCAGTCCGGAATTCTGCATGCCCACCTCGAACGCCAGGGCGCGGCGCGCCTTGTCGTCCAGCCGGCCGAGCCTGCCGGCCAGGTAGCCGAGTCCCAGGCCAAAGCCGTTGTGGAGGACAACTGCCAGGAACACGATCGCGCCCGCTGCAACGATCTTGCTGGCACTGCCGGCTACGACAATCGCCACGATCAGTGAAATCACGACGGCGGATGCCCACGGAAGTGCCGGAAGAACCTTCGCGACGAGCTTCGAGAGGAACAATCGGGCCAAGAGCCCTGCGATAACTGGCAGCAGCACGGTCTTCACGATGTCCATCACCATGGCTCCGGCATCGATGTGCAGGAAGGAGCCAGCCAGGAAGAGCGTCAATGCGGGGGTCACGATAGGTGCGATCAACGTGGAAACCGAGGCGACAGCTACGGAGAGCGCAACGTCTCCCTTGGCCAAGAACGCCATGACGTTCGATGCAGTACCCGACGGCGCGCAACCCACCAGGATCAGGCCGACAGCCAGTTCCGGTGGCAACTGCAGGAGCACGGCAATGAGCCAGCCGGCGCCGGGCATGATGACGTAGTGGGCCACGATGCCCAGAGCTACGGCCCATGGGCGGCGGGCCACGGAGGCGAAGTCAGGCGGGGTGAGCGTGAGGCCCATGCAGAACATGATGATGCCGAGCAGGTACGGGACTGCGACGCCCATCGGTTTGAAAAGGTCCGGAAGCAGGAATCCCACGACGCCGGCAACAACTACCAGAAGGGGGAACACTGTGACGGCAATGCGCGCAATCTTGGCTTCAGCGGCAAGGGCGGCGTTCACTGGCGCAGCAGGTTCTTCGGTTTTCGACGGTGTATTGGTTGCCTCAAGCATTCATCCATGCTCACATTCGGCGACCAAACCGAACGACTTCTTTACATCCACGCAGGGGAATATGTCAGACAACCGCTGTTCCGCACTCAGTTGGGCAGGGTGAGGTTAGGAGTTGAGCTTGCCGGCCAGTCGCTCGCGCATGCGGACGCTGGCTTCGTTGAGTCCGATGAACTCCACTTCGCGCCCGTGATTCCGGTACTTCTCCGTGACTGAATCGAGTACGGCGACGGTGGATGCGTCCCAGATGTGGGAGCCGTGCAGGTCGATGATCACCCGATCTATGCCTTCTGAGGAATCCTTCGCATAGTCGAACTGCGTATAGAGGTCGTTGGATGAGGCAAAGAAGAGCTCACCGTCCACCGTGTACGTCGCAACGTTCCGGCCATTGAGTTCCAGCTCCGTCCGCTCGACCGTCGCGAAATGGGCCACCCGCCGTGCGAACAGGACCATGGCGGTCAAGACCCCGACGCCGACACCCACCGCAAGATTGTGGGTCGCCACGACGGCGGCAACCGTAATCAGCATGACTGCGGTTTCAGACTTGGGCAGCCGCTTGAGCGTGGACAGACGAATCGAATGCCAGTCAAAGGTAATCAGCGAAACGAAGATCATCACGGCTACCAGGGCCGCCATGGGGATCATGCCCACAACGTCCCCCAGTACTACCACTAGGATGAGCAGGAAAACCCCGGCAAGGAAGGTCGAGAGCCGGCTCCGTGCACCTGAGCCCTTCACGTTGATCATGGTCTGCCCGATGACAGCACAACCACCCAAACCGCCCAGGAAGCCCGTGACGATGTTGGCAGCGCCCTGGCCCCAGGACACGCGCGTCTTGTTGGAGCGGGTATCCGTGATGTCGTCCACCAGTTTGGCGGTCATCAGGGATTCCAGCAGGCCCACCAGCGCCATCGATAGCGCGAAGGGTGCGATGATCTGGAACGTCTCCAGGTTCAAGGGAACGTTGGGCAGGAAGAGGCCGGGCAGGCTGTCCGGGAGTTCGCCCTTGTCGCTGACGGTGGGGACGTCGATGCCACCCACTACAGTCACCAAGGTGATGGCCGCGATCGCCACCAAGGGTGCGGGGATGGCGGTGGTCAGACGGGGCAGCCCGAAAACGATGACAAGACCAACAATGACAATCGGGTAGACCATCCACGGCACGTTGAAGAGCTCGGGCATTTGGGACATGAACACCAGGATGGCCAGAGCATTCACGAAGCCGATCATTACCGAGCGCGGGATGAACCGCATCAGTTTGGTGACGCCAAGGACGGCCAGGACGATCTGGAAAACGCCCGCCAGGATGATCGTGGCGATCAGGTAGTCGAGCCCGTGTTCCTTCATTACCGGGGCAATCACCAGGGCGACGGCGCCGGTCGCCGCGGAAATCATGGCAGGGCGGCCGCCCACAAGCGCGGTGACTACGCCCATGGTGAAGGAAGCGAACAGTCCGATGCGGGGATCAACCCCCGCAATCACCGAGAATGCGATGGCCTCCGGGATGAGCGCCAGAGCCACTACGAGTCCCGCGAGGGATTCCGTCAGAAGGCGGCGGGGTGAGCGGAAAGTCGCCCGCAGTGACATGAGTTGCTCGGGAGTCATGGGTCCTTAGAGTGCAGTCTGGCGGTATCGCTCAATCTGCTTAAGACGCCGCTGGAGGCTGTCGCGCCGCGGGTGCGGAACGACGTCGGGCGCCTCAGCGGTGAGATCAACGTGTTCGGTTCCGTACTGCCACAGCAGGAGGTCATCCAGGAGGCGGTCGGGACCGGGGGAGTAGCGGTGGTCCAGGGCCTTGCGGACCTCCGTGATCCGGTTGGCGCTGAGCAACCCGGCAAGCTCCACGGTCTTGGTGAGTCCGTGGGCGGCGAGAAGTTCGGCAGCCCAGCCCCAGTCGTCATCAACTTTACGGTCAACGTGCGGCAGCAGCGTACGCCAGACGTCACGAACACGGTTGGGAGTCAGCGGTGAGCCGCCCTCGCCCTCGAGGTCCCAATAGCTGCGGACTTCCTCGTACCGCTCGTGCAGGTCGGCAAATGCGCTCTCCACGGTCTCCAGCATGGCCGCTGTCGCAGTGAACTGGCGGTCAAAGTGCGGCGTCCAGGCACGAGGATCTTCGGCCTTGAAGCGGATATCGTGCTCGATCTCGCTCCAGGCATGGGCGAATACAGTACGGATCTGGCATTCGAAGAAGTAGCTGCCATTGGCAGGCATGTCCGGGTTGAACGCCTGCTGGTATTCCTTGACAGCCTCGTTTTGGATCGTGCGCAGAATGAGATGCCGGCTGGAGTACCCGTACGTGCCCGACTCGATGGAGCCGATGTCCTTCTCGCGGTCGCCACGGCAATCGAAGAGTTGACGCTGGCGCTTGATGATGTTGGCAACGGCCGCGTTTTCCGCCGGCAGCTTGGTGATGACACGGATGCCCACCATGTCGTTCAACGTGCGGAAGGGGTCCGGGAATTTCAGGACCCGGGGCCCGCCTGGTTCCAGCGGATCATCGGTGCGGGAAATCTTTTCGCGGAAAGACTCCACGGTTTTGGTCCGTCCGGTGACGAACAAGGGAGTGACCTCGGCGTCGTTCAGCATGTCCCGCAAGGTCAGCAGGACATCCCGCGTGACCCGCTTCAGGGCAGGGCGGACACGCTCATAGAGCGCCACGTTCGCGTCTACTGCGTCGCGCTGATCCTGGTCCAGGCTGTCCCAATTGCTTGCCATGCCCCCAGCTTACGGGGCGGGTCCGACACTGAACCGAGCCACTCGCCGTCGGGGTGCCTCTAGCCAAACTAACGAACCGTCACGATAGGCTCAGTACAAAGGAGGGCGCAATGTTGCGGCACAAGTACAGCTACGGCGAACACCCCAGTCAATGGGGCGAACTCTTCATACCTGAACCGAGTAACGGCAACCATCGCGGCGTATCAACCGTGGCCGGTGGAATCGCCGTTGTGATCCATGGCGGCTACTGGCGATCACAGTACGGCGCCGAGTTGGGTGAGCCCCTTGCCCGGGACCTCGCAGCGCACGGCATCACTGCGTGGAACCTCGAATACCGGCGGGCCGGCAACGGCGGTGGTTGGCCCCATACTTTCGAGGACATCCTGGCCGGCATCGACCATTTGTCCGCCATTGCCGGAGACCATGATCTTCAGCTCGGCAAAGTGGTGGCCCTGGGCCACTCAGCCGGCGGCCACTTGGCTGTTTGGGCTGCGGGCCGGGAGCGGCTTTCGGCCATTGGCACGCCCGACGCCGACCGCCAGCTCCAGCGCAGCCCCGAGGATAACGCCGTGCACCTGACCGGCGTCGTCAGTCAGTCCGGCCTCTTGAATCTTGCCGCGGCAGAGAAGCTGAACCTCAGCAACGGCGCCGTCTGCAACCTCATGGGTGGGGACTCCCATAGATTCCCCAAGCGGCATAAGTATGCGGACCCCATGAGTTCGCTGCCGCTCGACGTCCCGATATATGCCGTCCACGCCACGGATGACGAAGACGTCCCCGCCAGCCAGTCCGAGGCATACGTAGCTGCGGCTACGGCGGCCGGTAGTGCGGCCCAGCTGCTGCGCGTCCCCGGAGACCATTTTGACCTGATCGATCCCAAAGCCGTCGCTTACAAGAAGTGCCGCGAGCTGGTGCAGCGACTGCTCTCGTAATCTGTGGTTCGCGGGGTCCGCCTCTGGCAGAGTGGTCCCATGCTGACAGTCATTGGTGAGGCCCTGGTCGACGTCGTTCAACGCCCTTCGGGAATCGAGGCGCACGTTGGTGGGAGCCCGCTCAACGTTGCCGTCGGATTGGCGCGCCTGGATCACCCGGTGCAGTTCATCGGTCGTTATGGCCGCGACGCCTACGGTGATTCCGTGGCGGCACACCTGCGCTCAAGCTCAGTGATGGTGCCGCTTCCGCCGGACGAGAAGCCCACCAGTGTGGCCACTGCGCAGATCGACGACGACGGCGCCGCCACCTACGTGTTCGACCTCGCCTGGGAACTGCCCGGACTCGCCGCACGGTTGCCGCTGATGCTGCAGGGCGCCACTTTGCTGCACACAGGTTCCATCGCCACAGCTTTGGAGCCTGGCGCCGCAGACGTGCTTGCCGCCGTCGAGCATGCCCACCCGAGCAGCACTATCAGCTTCGATCCCAACTGCCGCCCCAGCATCATTACGGACGTTGAGTACGCGCGGGCGCAGGCCGAGCGCTTTGTGGTGCTGTCCGACGTCGTGAAGGCTTCGGACGAGGACCTCGAATGGCTGTATCCCGGTGTTGATCCGACCGAATCCGCACGTCGGTGGCTGTCCCTGGGCGGCGAGGAAGGCCCTGCTTTGGTGGTGGTGACCCGCGGTTCACGTGGCCCCTGGGGTGTCACCAGGTCAGGCGAAACACAGATTCCGGCGCCTTCGGTGACCGTAGTGGACACGGTGGGTGCGGGAGATTCATTTATGGCAGGGTTGTTGTCCGCAATTGTGGACCACGGGCTGGATGGCGCGCAGAACCGCGGCGCTCTGAGGGCCATGCCGGCGGAAACACTGGCCTCGATCATGGATCATGCCGCCCGTGCCGCCGCAGTCACGGTCTCGCGCGCGGGAGCCAACCCGCCCACGCGGGCCGAGCTCAACCACGGGGCTGCGTGAGCGGAACCGCTAGGAGGCCCCGTGTCCGGCGGCCACTTCCTCTCCTGCCTTCACCGGCCCTGGCGCAGTGCCATCCCCGAAGGGGCTGCCGCCCAACGCTTCCCGCCCGTGAGGGGCGAGCCAGCCTGACAGATCCGGGCCCGCAGGGACAATCTGCGTGGGATTAATGTCCTCGTGGACGATGTAGTAGTGCTGCTTGATCTGCACGAAGTCGGTGGTGTCTCCGAAGCCGGGTGTCTGGAACAGGTCCCGGGCGTAGGCCCATAGTGCCGGCATTTCGCTGAGCTTGTTCCGGTTGCACTTGAAATGCCCGTGGTAGACGGCGTCAAAGCGCGCCAAAGTGGTGAAGAGCCGGACATCGGCCTCGGTGATGGAGTCACCCACGAGGTATCTCTGCCCGGTCAGCCGCTCCTCGAGCCAGTCCAACGCGTTCCAGAGCCGGGTGTAGGCGGCGTCGTAGGCTTCCTGGGATCCGGCGAAGCCGCACCTGTAAACGCCGTTGTTGACTTCGGTGAACACCCGCTTGTTGACCAGGTCGATTTCCTCACGCAGGTGCTCCGGATACAGCTGGGGCGCACCTGGACGGTGGAACTCCGTCCATTCCGTGGAGAAGTCCAGGGTGATCTGGGGGAAGTTGTTGGTCACCACTTCGCCGCTGCGGATGTCCACCATGGCCGGAACAGTGATTCCGCGGGGGTAGCCCGGGAAACGGCGGAAGAACGCCTCCTGCAGCCGCTCGATGCCCAGCACGGGGTCCTTGCCGTCGGCGTCGAGGTCGAAGGTCCAGGACCGGGCATCGTGGGTGGG
This sequence comes from Arthrobacter sp. AK01, assembly GCF_021109375.1. Lineage (NCBI taxonomy): Bacteria > Bacillati > Actinomycetota > Actinomycetes > Micrococcales > Micrococcaceae > Arthrobacter > Arthrobacter sp. AK01. The sequence continues at coordinate 5,247 of NZ_JAJOHP010000074.1, read as the reverse complement.
GCCGGGCTGGCCGAGGCTGATGACGTCCTCGAGCCCCAGGAGCCTGCGGACGATGACGGTGCGGTTGGCCCACGGGCAAGCCCGGGCAGCTATCAGCCGGTACCGTCCGGGTTCCACCGGCCAACCCGGTTCGCCGTTTGGTCCCGGAGTGCCATCGCGGGTGATGCGGTCCTCGATGTAGTTGGTGTCGCGGTTGAACTCACTGCCAGTGACGTACGCGCCGCGTGTGCTGTGCTCTTCGCTTGTTGTCTGGTCACTCATTGACCCAGCCTATGCTTCGGGGGTGGCGTTGCATGGGTTCGATCGCGCTCGATCAAAAGGGAATGCGCCTTGGTGGCACCCACGTAGACTGGCATGATGCGGCTCGTAGCAAGCGATATTGACGGCACCATCCTCGGTCACGACGGCAAAATCAGTGACCGGACCATCAAGGCATTCCAGGCATGCCGCGACGCAGGGGTGGAACTCGTCTTTGTCACCGGCCGCCCGCCGCGCTGGTTGTATCCGCTGCAGGAGCAGTTGGGGCACAGCGGAATCGTGATCTGTTCCAACGGTGCCGTGGTGTGGGATCTCGAAACCGAAAAGGCCCTTTCCTCATCTGTCCTGGACGCTGAGTCCGTCTTCGATGCCCGCCGGATCATCAAATCGCTCAGGCCGGACGCCCTCTTCGCTGTTGAGACCCTCACGGGTTTCCAGCTTGAACCGGGCTTCATCGAGAACGAAACCAGCGAGCTGCTCGCCGAGTTCACGCCCGCACCGCTGGCGGACACGCTCACGGCGGATGACGCCGTCGTCAAGTTCCTGGCGATCACCCGCAAAGGAACCCCGGACGAGTTCCTGGCCGAAGTGCAGCCGGCCGTAGCCCACCTTGTGTCCACAACCCACTCGGCACCCCGGACGGCGATGCTGGAGATGTCCGTGCCGGGCATCAACAAGGCCGTCACGCTCGCCAAGTACGCCGAGTCGCTGGGCATTGAGGCCGCCGACGTGGTGGCGTTCGGGGACATGCCCAACGACATCGAAATGCTCCGCTGGGCAGGCCACGGTTATGCCATGGCCAGTGGACACCCGGAGGCCATCCTCGCCGCCGGACAGCAAGCGCCGCACTTCGACGACGACGGCGTGGCCCAGATTCTCGAGGCAAAGCTGACAGGGCAGCGGGTCTAGTTACGTCAACAACTGGTTATGTCCGATTTCCGCCAGATATCCAAAGTCGCAGCTGGTGGAATGGACTCCATGAACCCGGAACAGAACCGAACCGCAGCCCACTTCAGGTCCCTCCATACCAGCCAAAAACCGTTGGCGTTGAGCAACGCCTGGGACGTCGCCAGCGCCGTCATCACTGAGGCGGCAGGCGCGCCCGCTGTGGCCACAACGAGCGCCGGAGTTGCCTGGTCTCTGGGTCTTCCCGACGGGGATCGGCTGGAGAGGGAGCGCGTCGTGGCCGTGGTGGCCAGCATCGTTAACGCCGTCAAGGTGCCCGTGACAGCTGACATAGAGGGCGGCTACTCAGAAACGCTGGAAGGGATCGCCAGGACGGTCGCCGACATTCTTGAGGCCGGCGCTGTCGGGATCAACATGGAAGACGGCTCCCGTGACCCCCTGGACTTCTGCGCACGGATCTCAGCAGCCCGCGCAGCTGCCCTGAAGGCGGGACAGGACTTGTTCATCAACGCACGCACCGATGTGTTCCTGGCAGGTTTTGGAACATTGGAGCAGCAGATCGCCGAGGTTGTTGCACGGGCGGAGAAGTATGTGGAGGCCGGCGCCGACGGCATCTTTGTTCCGGGAGCATCGGATGCAGACACCGTTGCCGCGTTGACCGCTGGGATCTCCGTCCCCGTCAACGTCATGGTGGGGGCAGGCTCGCTGAGCGTCAGCGAACTCGGAAGGCTTGGCGTCTCCAGGGTCAGCCTCGGGTCCAGCATTGCCCAGGCCGCCTACGCCGTGGCCCATCGCGCCGCGGAAGAGCTGAACACCGAGGGCACGTACAAGGCCGTCAGCGAAGCCATCGACTACGGCACCCTCAACGGGCTGTTCGCCACCACGCACTGAAGCCGGGGGACCTCCGGCCTTGGCCGAGGTTCCTCACCATCGGGGAATCCAGCAGCGCACTGAATCGCGGTACTGCCGGAATTCAGCGCCAAACCGGTCTTCCAGGTCTGCTTCCTCCAGCGGCCGGACGGCGTAATTCCACAGCAGCGAGCCGATTACCGCGTACACGATCACAAGCCATGAGCCCAGAATGAGCCCCACGGCGAGCCCTTGAGCGATGCCCGCGACCGCCATCGGATTGCGGACCCAGCGATACGGGCCGGCGATGACAAGGTGGTTGGGCATTGCAGAGGGCAATGGCGTGCCGCTCCCGCGGGATGACATGGTTACCGCGGAAGCGACCCCCAGGGCGCTGGCAAGCAGCAGAACCACCACGCCGGCAGGAGCTGTCATAGGGTGGAATGGCAGGGACACCGCCCAGCGCTGTTCCAGCCAAACCAGGGCAAAGGGGAGCAGCCCCAGGAAGAAGCCCCAAAAGAGTGCCATCTGACCCAAGGTTGCACCTACATGGGCTGCAGTGTGGCGGCGGGCCGGTGCTGGACGGAAGGCAAACGGTCCCCTCACGATCAACTCGGTGGGGACACGTCCCAGCATGACGAAGCAGAGCGCTACGCCCGAACACGCCGTCGCGGCAAGCATGGTCAGGACACCCCAGCCTGCCTCGGCAGTGATTGTTGCGTAGCCGGCCAAGGCAACGGCAACGATTCCAGTCCAGCCGGCAGCGACCACCGCTGCTGCCCTCATGCCGAAGGCGGCGACGGCCGAGCCGATGACGAACAGGGGAACGTCGAAGGCTGCCACGGCGATGGGGTCCAGGCTTCCGAGGGTGGCTGTGCGCACCGCAGGTGACAAGAAAACCGCAATCCACCACGCGAGCCCAGCCACGGCTTGGACCGCGAAGTAGGCCCGCCCCCACCTCTGCGGGTTGGTTCGGACAGGAGAAGCCCCCTCTTTCAAGGGTGCCGTACGCCCTCGCCGGCCAACAGCGCGCGGTAGCCCTCCTTGAACGTGGGAAAGATGGGCTCGAAGCCCGTCGCCCGGAGGCGCTCGTTGGAGCAGCGCTTGTCGCCGGGGCCGGCGTCGGACGCGCCGCCAGGTGCCGCCGTCGGGGGTTCCGGGCACCCAAGTTCTGCCGCGAGGAAGCGCAGGACGTCGCCCATTTCCGCCGCGTGGTCGTCCACACCGACATACACGGGACCTGGGTCCTCGTCCATGGTGGTGAGGTGGACGATCATGGCTGCGGCGTCGTCCCTGTGGACGCGATTCGTGTGCCGGGGTTGGGTAGGAATGACCGCCTGGCCGCTGCGGACCTGGTCGATCAGCCGGGTTCGGCCCGGCCCGTAGATTCCGCCAAGCCGGAGGGAAATGGGCTGGGTCCCGGTTCCATGCGTCCTTGCGAACAGCAGATCCTCGGCCTCCACCAGGACTTTGCCGCTGAAGCGCGTGGGTTCCGTGGGCGTCGACTCGTCCACCACGGCTCCGCCGGAGTCCTTATACACAGCCGTGGAGGAGACGAAAAGGATCCGCCGCGGGGTGATGGACTGGCGTTCCAGTGCGTCCAGAACGTTTTTGACGCCGTTCACGTACGCAGCCCGGTATGCCTCTTCGGTGGAGGAATCGGCCGCAATAGCCACCACGACGATGTCCACGTCGGCGGGCAGCGCGGGCACTTCTTGGGAGAGGTCCGCATATACACCGCGGATTTCGGATGGCAACTTACCGGGGGACCGACGCAGGCCCACAACGTCATGGCCCGCAGCGACGAAGCGAAGCCCTGCTTCAGTTCCGAGGTCGCCGCATCCGGCAATCAACACACTCATGCCCCCAGTTTGCCAGCCCCAAGTGTCACCTGTTTCCCAGCCTCCATACAACCGGCGTTCAACTTGGCTCCGTAGGCTTCCAGCCAAGGACCCGTTCGCATCGTGTCTACCAGTCGGATTCGCAGGGGGAAACATGGCCAAGCGCAGGATCAACAACGTCAATACCGCGCCATTGCGGCGGATTGAGCCGGATCACCACTGGCGTTCACTTCGCCAGGGCGACCGCGTCAACGTCACCTTGACGCCAGGCTACGAATCGGCCGGTGTGGTGGACGCCGTTACCGGCGACGCCACCGCGGTTTGGGTGGAGCTCGACGGCGGTCGCGGCCGAACGCTGGTGCACGTCAGTGACGGCGTGGCGGTCGTTCCACAGCCGACGGCGGCCCTCCCGCAGGAGTCCTAGCCGCACCTTGGCAATGGGCTACGCTACGGGTGTGACGCTGCCGTATTTCCTCCGCAAGGACGGTTCTGTGGGCCCTTTGGCCTTCGCCCACAGAGGTTTCTCCCTGGATGGGCTGGAGAATTCCATGGCCGCGTTCAAAGCTGCAGTGGAACTCGGGACCGTGCACCTTGAAACGGATGTCCACACCACCTCGGACGGAGTGCTCCTGGTCTTCCACGATTCATCGCTGGACCGCGTGACTGATTCGGTGGGAGATATTGCATCATTGACTGCCTCGGAAGTCTCCGTGGCGCGGATCGGCGGGGTGGAGCCGGTGCCAACGTTTGATGAGCTGGTTTCAGCGCTGCCCGGTGCCAGGCTGAACCTGGACGTCAAGGATTGGAACTCCGTGGGTCCCATGGCGGAGGCCATTGAGAAACACGGAATCCATGATCTCGTCCTGGTCACAAGCTTCTCGGACAAGCGGCGTCGGGCGGTCCTGTCGCGACTCTCCCGCCGCGTTGCTTCCTCCGCCGGAAGCTCACTGACGGCGCTCTTCATCCTCGTGGGCCCCGTGCTACCGGCACGTTTGGCACGCAAGCTGCTTGCCGGCGTCGACGTTTTCCAAGTTCCCGTCCGTTACGGCCGGCTGCCGGTGGTGACGCCGGGATTCATCCGCCGCGCTCACCGGTTGGGCAGGCAGGTGCACGTGTGGACCATCAACGAACCCGCGGAGATGGAGCGCCTGCTGGACCTCGGCGTCGATGGAATTGTGTCCGACCGCCTGGACCTCCTCAAGGAAGTTTTGGTGCGCCGGGGCCAGTGGGTCTAAAAGCCTCCCAAACCCCCGCGATATGCCATTTGATGACAGTCCCACGCCGGCAAAGTCATAGGGTCGTTGCAACGCTCTGATTGATGGAGCGTTTCATGGTCAAGTTGTTTCCTTCGGGTGCGCGTGCCGAGTTTGTTGATTTGGTGTGTGCGGGGGTC
>NZ_JAJOHP010000073.1:0-22344 GCF_021109375.1 Arthrobacter sp. AK01 | reverse complement strand
CCCCACATCGACCCCCAACAAACACCCCGACGCAACCACCACCACACACCCCACAGAACATGAAGGGCCCTGTTCCCGGGCGCGCCTGAAGCAGACCCCGATCACGTAGGGATTTGGGCGCTGGCGTGCTGGTCAAGATGGCAAGCCGGTGCCGAACTTAGCGCGACGTCGGCCAGCCCGTGTACGACTCCGCGAGGTAAGCCTTGGCGTGCTCGGAAGTGACCACGGAGTGCAGCTCGCCGAGCTGGCGTGCGCGGTCGAAGTCGTCGGCCCCGGGAACGGTGTGCAGCATGGACGTCATCCAGTACGAGAAGTGCTGGGCCTTCCACACACGGTCCAGGGCGCGGTCGCTGTAGGAATCAAGAAGCGCAGTGGAGCCATTCGAGTAGAAGGAATCGAGCCCCTCGAAGAGGACTTTGACGTCGTGGATCGCCAGGTTGAGGCCCTTGGCTCCCGTGGGCGGCACTGTGTGCGCGGCGTCGCCGGCCAGGAAGAGGTTGCCGTGGCGCATGGGTGTGTGTACGAAACTGCGGAACGGGAGGACCATCTTTTCCAGGACGGGCCCCTCTTTGAGCTCAAACCCATTGCCATTGACGCGCTTCCGGAACTCCGTCCAGATGCGTTCGTCATCCCATTCGGCCACGTTTTCCTTGGGGTCGCACTGGAAATACATGCGCTGAACGGTTTCGGTGCGCTGGCTGATCAGTGCGAAGCCGTTTTCGGAGTTGGCGTAGATCAGTTCGTCGGCGCTGCGTGGGGCTTCGGCGAGGATACCGAACCAAGCGAAGGGGTACTCGTGGAAGTACCACTTGCGGTTGGCTTCGGGAATCTGGAAGCGGCAGTGGCTGCGGGATCCGTCAGCACCCACCAGGAAGTCGGCCTGGATTTCAAAGTCCTGGCCGTCCGCGTCAGTGAACCAGACTTTCGGCTTGCCTTCGAGGTCATGCACCGTGGTGTCCGTGACGCTGTAGCGGACGTCGCCGCCGTCGGCCTCGCGTTTCGCGGCGAGATCCATGAACACGTCGGTCTGTGGGTACAGCCACACTGATTCGCCCACGAGTTCCTTGAAGTTGATGCGGTGGCTTTCGCCGTTGAACCGCAACTCGATGCCATCGTGCCGGTCGCCTTCGCGCAGTACACGATCGGACACGCCGGAATCCACCAACAGGTTCACGGTGCCGTGCTCGAGGATGCCGGCGCGGACAGTCTCCTGGATGTCCTTGCGGCTGCGGATTTCCACCACTACGGACTCGATGCCCTGCTTGGCCAGCAAATGGGAGAGCATGAGGCCTGCGGGGCCTGCGCCCATGATGGCGACTTGGGTGGTGATCGGTGTGCGTGCCATGGTTGTTCCTCGCTTCGTTGCGGATCCCGGCTTGCTCGGAAGCGGGATGAATCTGAAATCAGTGTGGCCCGCAGCGGGTGATTGGCGTTACACGCATTCCGTTGAACGGAAGTTGGATTCAGTCGCCGAGTTGTCGGCCGATTCCCCTCGCAGCTGTTTGAAGCGCCGGGACAAGCGCCTGCAACCGCATCTCCGCCAGCGGGACAACAACACCGAGGGCCGCCACAGTACGGCGCTTCCCATTCACCACGGGAACAGCGATGCCCCACGTATCCGGATCCACCACGCCCGCGAGTTGTGCGTAGCCGTGCTGGGCCGCTTCCGCCAGGAAATGACGTACGACGTCGGCAGTCACCTTTCCGGTCGGATCTTCGAATTGTTCGAGGTACTCCGCCTGCAGCTCACGCGACTGGTGGGACATCAAGGCCAGTCCCGCAGAGGAAATGTGGACCGGCATCCGCCCGGCGATCCGCGCCCTGTTGGCCACCGATCCCCTCCGGGAAAGTCGCTCCACAAAGAGCGCTTCCCAGCCATCGAGCACAGCGAGGTTCACGTTCTGGTTCAGGACCTGCTGTATGTCCTCCATAAACGGCATCGCCGCTTGGCGGAGGGCCAACGTGGGCGAATTGCGGTTGACCAGTTCCCACAACCTCAAGCCCAGGCGGACCGTCCCGCCGGCGCCAAGATCCAACAACCCATGCTCGGAGAGTTGACGGACCAGTCGATGCGCCGAGGACAGCGGGAGCCCTGCGCGGTCGGCCAACTCCGTCAACTGCAGGGACGTCACTCCCTCCGGGAAAGCCTCGATCACCCGCACGACGCGATCCACCACGGAATCACCGGACGCAGAGTTGGCCACGACGCTCTCCTTTGTTTCCGGCACCAGTTGTTACCGGCACCGGTGGGCACCTTCCATTCAATGGTAGAACGTGTGCCACGCTACATCGGGCGGTGATACAACTCTCATAACCGACCGAACGTTCTTTGGTTGGGACCAACCACAGAAGAAGTGCCGAGGACGCCATGCCAACGATGCCATCTGCCCGCCGCTCCCAATGGCCTGTTTGGCTCTGTTGGCTGGCCATGGTCCTGGACGGCTTCGATCTCGTGGTCCTGGGCACCGTCATTCCCACGCTTATCAAGACCGGCGAACTTGGATTCGACGCCGTGGGAGCTACTTTCGCGGCCACTATCTCCCTGGTAGGTGTGGGTTTGGGTGCGCTCTTCATCGCGCCGCTCTCGGACAAGTTCGGCCGCCGAAGACTCTTGATCGCCTGCGTGGCAGGCTTCTCGCTGTTCACCATCGGCGTTGCCTTCGCTCCGAATGTCGCAGTCTTTTCGATTCTCCGCCTGCTTGCGGGCTTGGGGCTTGGCGCATGCCTCCCTGCCGCTTTGGCATATATGAACGACTACGCCCCGGCCGGATCAGCCGGCAAGTCCACCACCCGGACCATGACCGGGTACCACGTGGGCGCCGTGGCCACGGCCCTGCTGGCCATTTTCATCGTTCCCAACTGGCGGCTCATGTTCATCATCGGCGGCGTTGCCGGGCTGGTGCTGTTGCCATTCCTGTGGGCAAAGCTGCCCGAGTCCCTGCCCGAGGCAGCCCCGGCCAAGGCGGGCGAACCCGCGAAGGCAACCCCCGCCGTCGAGCATTCCGCCGGCACCAAACAAAAGACAGGATTCCGCGACCTCCTGCAGAAGCCGTACCCCATGGTGGCTGTTGGCATTGGCATCGCGTCGTTCATGGGGCTGCTGCTGGTCTATGGGCTGAACACGTGGCTGCCGCAGCTGATGGCAGCTGCCGGATATCCCGTGAGCACCGGACTGACTCTGTTGCTGGTCCTGAACGTTGGCGCCGTGGCGGGGCTGTTCCTGGCCGGAATCCTGGCAGACAAACATGGGACCAAGAAGATCGTGCTGGTGTGGTTCGGCTTGTCAGCGGTCCTGCTGGCCATCCTCAGCGTCAAGATCCAGAACGAAATCCTCCTGAACGCGGCTGTGTTCGTCACCGGAGTCTTCGTGTTCAGCTCCCAGGTTTTGGTTTACGCCTGGGTCAGCCAGTTGTTCCCGGCCAGGCTCCGCGGAACCGCCTTGGGCTTCGCAGCAGGTGTTGGCAGGTTGGGCGCAATCGTTGGTCCTGCCGTGACGGGAACCTTGGTGGCCGCGAATATCGCCTATCCTGCCGGCTTCTACGTGTTCGCCGCCGCCGGCCTACTGGCGGTGGCCGCACTGTTCCTGGTGCCGCACGAGGTCAAAGCCGCCGATACAACCGTGCCGGCGGACCGCTAACCTTTCGGCCAAACCTGCGGGCGCTTGCACAAGGACTCCTGCGCCTTCGAGAGCAGCTGCGGCCCCGCCGCGAAGCAGCGGTCGGTGGATTTCTGAAGCTCCGGGAGCGCCTGGACTGCTGAATCGAAGTGGTCCTCGCGGATCATCGTTTCCATGGCCCGGCATTGGTTCTCTGTTTCCAAAGCTCCAACCATGGCCGAGGAAATCTTCAAGCTCAGGACCGCATCCATGCTCGCGTCGGGATCGTGCCTGCACAGGCCGTTGGAGATCCTCAGGATCCGGCCAGGCAACATGGACAGGTACGTGGAGAGGAAACGGATGGCCGGCGTGGAGTCTCCCAACTCGTCAGCCAGCGATTGCAGCCTGCACGGTTCCAGGACGGATGGCTCCGGCGCCTGGACCGGATCTGCTTCGTCAGTCACCGCTTGCTGCCTGGGGCTGTGCGGCGCCTTCCGGGGCTGACTTGTTGGGGTCCTTGGTCCAGATGGAGGCGAGCATTCCGATGACCAGGATGGCCGGTGCACCGTACATCAGGATGTTCATGACCATGGGTTCGCGGAGGGCGCGGATGGCGTTGCCGACGTAGGGGATGGTGGCGACCTGCTTGTCCACGGTTTTGCCTTCGAGGGTGGCGATCCAGGGGTCGATGCCGTTGTTGGCGTCACCTTTGGTCTGGACGGCTACGCCGCCGTCGGCGGTGGCGGTGATCTCGGTGATGCGGTGGGTCTCTACCCGCTGGTCCTCCACGGGGATGTGGTATGTGATGATGTCGCCCACTTTGACGTCCGTGATGGGTGTTGGGACGGTCACGACGACGTCGCCCGGGTTGATCAGGGGCACCATGGAACCGGTCAGCATGGTGGAGGTCTGGTATCCGAAGACGCGCGGCCCAATCGCCAGCAGGACGAATGCCAAGGCCGCGAGGACCAGCGCGCCGATGCCGATGAACTTCACAGCCGTCCCGGCAACCCGGCGGAAGGCTCCGGCTTTGGTGAACGTGGGGGCCGCTGCGGGCTGCTTCACAGCGACAGACTCGGTTGCGGTCTCGACGACGGCGGTCTCGACGACTGCGGATGCGGTCGCGGTTGCGGCGGCGGGCTTCGAGGCGGAACGCCGGCCGTGGAGAGCTGGTCCGTTGGTGCTGGTGAGGGTGCTCATTGTCCTGGCGTTCCTTCCGAGTGTTGATCGACTTCTGTAAAAGAGTCTGCGTGAGCTGGCTCAGGCTTTCCTACCGGAAATCCTCAAGTCTGGCTCAGGAAAAATACCGGCGGACCTGATCGGGCAGGGGGGCGCCCGACCAGGCCCGGCGGGGCTGGTGACCGGAGGCCCGGCCGTAAAGGGCGTAACGGCCGGCCTCCGGAGTTTCAGGTGGTGCTTACTTGGTGGTTTCGGTGCGTTGGGTGCCGGTGAAGGAGAATCCGACGGTGGAGGTGGCGCCCTGGAAGTCGTTGTTCGCGGTGGCGGGCAACGCGGTGGTGACCTTGAGGTTGTCGGTTTTGGCCGAGGTCAGGGAGGTCAGGTTGTTCAGGACCTTGTTTGCTGCGATCACGGGGCCGTTGGCCAGGACGGTGGTTTTGGTGCCGGCGCAGCTGTAGGGGGCTGCGGTGCCGGTCCAGGCGACGGAGCAGTTTTCGATGCTCAGTTGCAGGCCGTTGGTCACGTCGGTGGTGAGCAGGGATCCGGTGGCGCCGGCGGAGGTGGTGAGGGTGACGTTGTTCAGGTCCGAGTTGCCGGTGTTGGCCAGAGTGACGAGCTTTTCGACCTTGTCGCCGGGCAGCAGGCCGGCGACCGGGACGTTCAATGTGTTGGAGGCTCCGGTGCCCAGGGCGATGGTGACGGTTCCTGCGGTGACGGCCTGGGAGGCGGAGGTGGAGGAGGTGAACGCGCCGTAGGTGCCCATGCCGGCGACGGCGGCTGCGGTGCCGACCAGTGCGACGGAGGCGAGGATCTTGCCGGAGGTGGTCTTGAGGGTGATGGCCATCTGAATCGGTTTCCTTTCGGGTGGCCACCGTGTTCGGCCGGCCGTCTTCTCAGCCTCTCTGGCTGACAAGAACTACTGTGCCGGGCCAGGATCAAGAACCAATCCTGCAAACCCGCAACACTTCCTCAGGAAAAACTCAAGACTCACCAAAGCCCCACCAGCCCCATATGAAACACTGCATGGTGCACGTGAAGGCCAATGAGAGGGCGCAATAAATGCCAATGTGGTTGCAAGCCCTGCTATGGGGAACACTGGCCGGCGGAGCCCTTGTCCTCGGAGCCGGTATCGCCTGGCTGTGGAAAGTCCCGCCCAAGATTGTTTCCACGGTGATGGCCTTCGGCGCCGGCGTCCTGATCTCCGCCCTTGCCTTTGAACTCGTGGACGAGGCTGTCCAAGGCGGCGGATTGGTCCCCACCATCCTTGGCTTCCTCGTGGGTGCCTTGATCTTTGTGGGCTCGAACGTTCTGCTGGCGCGCGCCGGGGCCAAACATCGAAAGCGCTCCAGCGGGCCCCAACCCTCCGAGAAGGACACGCCAGGCAGCGGAACTGCCATCGCCGTCGGAGCACTGATTGACGGCATTCCCGAATCGGTGGTCCTTGGCATCGGGCTCCTCGCTGGCGGGGCTGTGAGCCCGGCGATGCTGGCAGCCGTCTTCATCTCCAACGTCCCGGAGGGCCTTTCCAGTACAGCCGGCATGAAGAAAGCCGGACGAAGCCCCGCGTACGTTTTTGGAACATGGATCGGCATCGCAGTTTTCAGCGGACTCGCTGCCCTGATCGGCTACACCGCCTTGGAGAACGCCCCCGAGACCGTGATTGCGTTCATCACCGCCATCGCTGCAGGCGGAATCCTTGCCATGCTTGCCGACACCATGATCCCCGAGGCCTTCGAAGAGCATCACAACCTCACGGGACTCACCGCCGCTGTCGGCTTCCTGAGCGCCTTCACCATCCATCACGTCGGAGGCTAGCGCTCCCGCCCACAGCAGCTAGTGCGGAAGCAGCCCCAACAGCGGCAAGGCAGCCGCCGTCGAGACCGCCATGGCTGCCGTGTTGCCGATCACCGGATGAAAACCGGCCGGCAGCCGGGCGGAAACTGCCCTGGCGATGGGCGGTGCGAGGATCGCTCCCAGCACGGCCCCGCCGACTATCGCGCTCCACGAACCTCCGTAAGCGAGCACGGCAGCAGGGGCCACGGATACCACGGAAGCATAGGTAGCTGCCCACCCTCCGCCGCGGTACCAGCGCTGCCAGAGGACGACGCCGATTGCCGACGTCAGCGCCTGGGCGAACAGTATGTGGGGCAGCAGGTTGGAGCCATACGACGGCAACCCCGGGTTCAGCACGAACGCCGCCGCGACGCCCAGGATCACGCCTATGCTGGCGAGTTCGTTGGCGAAGAAATGCGTTTCCGTGAAGTCCTTGAGGATCCGCCGGGCGGCCCACAGGGCGTCGTTGCGGAAAGTCAGGTTAGCGCCCGACGGCGGTTGGTCCTCTCGTGCGGGTTGGTGCGGCTCCCGCAGGGCAAGCCATGGCAGTTGCCGGGCCACGATGAATGACACGACAGAACCGACGGACATCGCGAGGACGTTCGCCACGACAACGGGCAGGCCAAACGGCGTGGACACGATGGGAATGAGCAGCAACGCCAAAGGTGTGGTGGTGCTTGCTCCGAGAATCGCAGCTGTCAGGCAGGTCTTCCAACCGGGCCCATAGACAAGGACCATGGCAGGCGCGACGCAAACAAAAGGAACGAACGTTGGTTGCCACCCGTCGTCGAGCATCCAACCGAATGCCAGATTGGACAGCAACAGACTCAGCGACGCAGACGCCAGCACCCAGGGCCAGAGCCCGGTCCCATAGGTCAGCGAGCCAGCCCATCCTTTCCTCCGGCGGCCGGCAAACCACGCCAGTGCCGCCCCTGCCAGCAGGCCGAGTGCTGCGAGATCGGACGCGAAGAACAAGGGCTCGGTCATGTCTCCCAGAAACCAGCGAAAGCCAGCCATCGGCGAGTCCATGACGGCCTCCGGCCACCCGGCATAGACCGGGCCGACCCGCGGTGAGTGTTGAGCGAGGATGTGCAGGCACAGTGCAAACAGGCCGACGATAACCACCATGCCGAAAGCCCCGAGAGCGACGGCGGCCACGCTATGTTTGGGCGTTGGTTCCAGCGGTCGGATAACGGTGGGGTCGGCAGTGGTCCTGGCTATGGAAGAGTGCGTCATTGGTGGCCCTAAGCGTGCGGTGTGGCGTGGCTTTGAGCAGCGTAACGGACAGTTCACAACCGCCTGCAACCGCGTCGTTACGGGGAATTTGTGACCGCCGGACTTTCAATTCCCCAACCCACTCCACTCACCCTTAGTAGGTGATCTTTCTGTCCAATCGCTGCGGTTCCAGCGCGGGCATAGGCAAGAGGGAGCAGCCGAATCGAAAATGGTGTTGTGGCCCCGCAGGGGAACGGGTCCCTTGCGGGATGACGACGGGCCAGCCCCGGGCCGAACGAACGATGGGAAAGACACCATGAACTTCTTGGAATCGTTGTGGAGCATCATTGTTGCTTTTTTCTTCATTGCCTATTTGATCCTCCTCTTTCAGATCATTTCCGATCTCCTCCGCGACAAGGCCCTCAACGGCGGTGTCAAAGCATTGTGGATTTTGTGCCTGTTCATCGCCCCCTTTGTCTCCGCATTGATTTACGTGATCATGCGTGGCAAGGGCATGGCTTTGCGGAGCGAAATGCGGGTCCGGGAATCTGTTGAAGAGGCCGAGAATTACATCCGTGACGTGGCCGGGGCCCCTTCGGCCACCCAGCAAATCGAAGCAGCCAAAGCGCTGCTTGCCGCTGGCGATATTACCGAGGCGGAGTACGCTCGCCTGAAGGAGATCGCTTTGTCCTGATCCGGGCTACGGTCTGCTACCCACGCACGGCCGAAAGGGACCGCATGACGCGATTGAAGGCATTCCCGTTGTTGGAAGGCGGACCGTTCCGATTCGGCCTCATAGCAGCCTTGGGCGTTCTTGTTGCCTTGGCTTTGGGCTCCGCGGTCATCACCCTGCGGTATTCGCTGACGTTGATCTTTGCAGCACTGTTCATCTCGCTGGGGCTCTACCCTTTGGTCCGCTGGCTGGAACGCCTGAAACTCTCGCGCGCCGGCGCCGTGCTTGCTGTCGCGGTTGGTTTCCTTGTGGTGGTGGCCATTCTCATCCGTTTTGTGGTTCCCATCCTGGTGGAGGAAGGCGCTGCCCTGGTCCGGTTGCTGCCATCCAGCTTCGATGCGGTGGGCGAACAGGAATGGTTCCAGGACTTTGATGGGTCGCTTGGCGGGGCACTGACCCCCTTGCTGGAATGGCTGGAAACGTCGGCCGCGGATCCGAACGTATGGCTCGCAATTGGCGGCGGCGCTGTGCAGGTGGGTTACAACGTGGTGAATGGCACCTTCGCCGTCATCTTCGTGGTGGTCCTGACGCTCTATTTCGTGGCCGGGCACGAGGTCATGAAATCCAGCCTCTACGCGCTGGTTCCGGCCTCCCGCAGGGAATCATTCGCGGATATATCCGAGACAATTATCGCTTCGGTGGGTAAATACCTGAGCGGCATGTCAATTCTCGCCTTGCTCAATGCGATCTTCACCTTCATTGTCTTATCTGTTGCCGGAGTGAGGTACGCGGCTGTTCTCGCGGTCCTGGCCTTCCCCATCACGCTCATACCGTTGGTGGGCAGCGCTATCAGCACGGCAATCATCACGGTGGTTTCACTTTTCACGTCTCCGGCTACGGCGTTGGTGGTTTTCCTTGTCATGTTGGTCTATATGCAAGTGGAGGCCTACGTCCTGACGCCACGGGTGGTGGGGAAAGCCATCAGCATCCCGGGTTCCTTGGTGCTCATCGGCGCGATGGTGGGCGGGACCCTGCTGGGGCTCCTTGGAGCGTTGATCGCCTGCCCCACCACGGCATCGATTCTGCTGATCATCAAAAAGGTGGTCATACCGCAGCAGAACGCCAAGTAGCGCAGCATGCAAGGACTACTGCACGACGCCGATGCCGTCGCCTTGATCTTGTTGGCACTCCACATTGTGCTCGGATCAATCGCCGCAGTGATGGTCTCGGCAAACCGAAGGCCGTCCTCCGCCATTGCCTGGGTGCTGGCGATCATCTTCATTCCGTACCTCGGCATGATGGCGTTCCTTCTGGTGGGCCGCGGCAAGCTCCCCAAGGCCAGACGGGAAAAACAGCGCGCCGTCAACGAGCTCATGCTCGGACGCACCCCTGGCCTCTCAGCAGTCAGCCACAGTGACGACTGGCCCGCCTGGCTGCGCTCCGCCGTCGAACTTAATCTCAGGCTCGGCGCGCTGCCCATGGTGGGCGGCAACCGGGCCGAGTTGCTGGAGGACTACAACGGGAGCTTCGACCGCATGATCGCGGACATGGACGCCGCTGAAGAGTACGTGCATGTGGAGTTCTACATTCTTGCGTTGGACCCCACCACGGCTCCGTTCTTCGCGGCCATGGAGAGGGCGTGCAAGAGGGGCGTCACAGTCAGGGTCCTCTTCGACCACCTGGCCGCGGTGGGTGACCCCAAATACCGTGACATGCTGCAGGCTTTTGATGGGATGGGGGCCGAATGGCACGCCATGCTGCCCCTGCGCCCGTTCAAAGGACAATGGCAACGCCCGGATCTCCGCAATCACCGGAAATTGGTGGTTGTGGACGGAAGGGTGGGCTACACGGGCTCCCAAAACCTTATCGACGCTTCCTACAACAAGAAGCGGAACATCCGGCGCGGCCTTCGGTGGCACGAACTGATGGTGCGTCTGGAAGGTCCCGCGGTGCGGGAACTCAACGCGGTGTTCGTCACCGATTGGTACAGCGAGTCCGAGACCCTGCTGCCGTTGGATACCTCTCCTGTGATCCTTGGCTCCGAGCCCGAGCTCATTGACGCCCAGGTCCTGCCCAGCGGTCCCAGCTTCGATAACGACACCAACCTCAAGCTCTACACCACCCTCATCTACAAGGCCGAGCATCGCGTCAGCATCACCAGCCCGTATTTCGTGCCCGACGAAGCAATCCAGCTGGCCATCATCACCGCCGCGTCAAGGGGATTGAGCGTTGAGCTCTTCGTCTCGGAGGTGGGTGACCAAGCCATGGTCTACCACGCCCAGCGTTCCTATTATGAGGTCCTGCTGCGGGCCGGGGTCCGCATCTACCTGTACCGGGCCCCGCAGGTCCTGCACGCAAAACACTTCACCATTGACGACGACGTAGCCGTCATTGGCTCGAGCAATATGGACGTCCGCTCGTTCAGCCTCAACATGGAGGTCTCGGTGCTGGTTCACGGGCGATCCATCGTGGACCGGATGCGGGCGGTCGAAGACAGCTACCGTGCGGCAAGCACGGAGTTGCTGTTGGAGGACTGGTTGCGACGTCCTGTGGGTCACGTTGCGCTGGACAACCTTGCCCGGCTCACGTCATCCCTGCAATGACACGGGATCCCTGCAATAACACGGGCTCCTCACATAGCACGATCGGGTTAAGTCAGTCATCCAGCTGCAGGTACCAGGTCACGGCGGCACTGATACCCCGGCCCAGCAGCAGCGAGAACGCAATGGCGATGACCACCGCGAACTCCGTGGACAGCCCCGGCAACAGCCCGGACAGGGCACCAATGCCCACGGAATACGCTGACCACAGGATGCCCGCGGCCATCGAGTAGAGCACAAACCTGCCCCGCGGCACCGGCGTAATGGCACTGGCAACGTTCATGGTGAGGCGCCCGAGCGGGACGAACCGGGACGTCAGAACCCATGAGGCAGCGTGCTTGGACAGCCTTTCCCGGGAGGCATGCAACGCCTTCTGCGTGCGGGGGCCCTGAAGAATCCTCCAGTTGGCCATGTCCCGACGCCGGACCAGTTCATAGGCGCCCAGGTCACCTGCTACTGCTCCCGCCAGCATCGCGGCCACCAGGAGGTACCCGTTGGGAAGGTTGTCGGTTGCTGACAGGGCCCCCAAGGCCACGAACAAGGACGTCGTGGGAATGGGAGGGAAGATTGCCGAGAACGCCACAAAGATCGCCCCGAGCGGGTAGACCCACCCGGAATCGGCGGCGCTCATGATGTCTTTGAAAGCTTGCACGGTGAAACCCCTTTCCGGGCCTCGCCCAAGCGTCTCACGGCGGCCACCACAATCCTTACGCCCATTGGCCGCCGCGCGGATCGCCCTTACTGGGTGAATCCTCGATGCCCCGCCCCTACACTGAAGGAGTGGACGACCAAGGTGGTACCCGCCCGGACCTCTTGAGCCCCAAGCTGATCGCGGTGCCCAAGCCGCCTTTGGACCTGCTGGCTCGAACCCGCCTTGTGGCAAAACTCAACGCCGCACGGGACGTCGTCCTCCTGTGTGCCCCCGCCGGGTACGGCAAAACGGTACTCCTTACACAATGGCTCTCCGGGCAAACGGACGCCGTCGCCTGGGTCAACCAGGACCGGCTGGAATTCCCAGCCTTGTGGCCTGCAGTGCTTCAGGCACTGCGTCAGTGCTGCGCCATACCCCACGGTGCGCTCAGTGGATTTTCGGGAGCCGAGAAGAATGCCGCGGAAGTCATTCACGGCCTGGCTGAACAATTGGCCGCCGCGGGAACCACCATCCGCCTCGTCATCGACGGAATCGATCAATTCCCTGCGGATGAACTCAATCATTGGATGCCGGCCCTGCTGAACCACGCAGGGCCGGCCTTCCAATTGATCCTGGCCACGCGCGTCAGCACTGCCGTTGATCCAGGGCCTGCCCGGCTCAGCGGCCGGATCCTGGAACTTCACTCAAACGATCTCGCCTTCTCCTTGGACGAGATCAACTCACTCGCGGCAAGGACCATCACTTTGCTGGGAACGCAGCAACTGGGCGAGGTGTTCCGGCAGACTGCAGGCTGGCCCGCGTGCGTGGTCCTTGCGCTGCGTGCGCTCCGAGGTTCAGCCGATCCGGACATGCCTTTAGGCGACATCGCGGGCAACAACCGGGAACTCGCCGAATACCTGGGCCACGAAGTCGTCCGTACACTTTCCGGGGAAGAGCGGGACGTGCTGTCCAGTACCTGCGTGTGCCGGGTCCTGGTCGCTGCCCAAGCCAACGCCCTCGCTGGCCACCGACATGCCGGGAATGTCCTGGCCGTCCTTGGCGATGACCGTGACCTGGTGGAATCTGCGGGGAGTGGACGAAAGGTCTTTTTGGTTCGCCCCCTGATCCGCGCGTATTTCCGGGCGGAACTTGCCCGGAGGGACCCTGACGAACTCCTTCGACTGAACCGGATCGCCGCACAGTGGCACGAGCTGGCAGGTGAACCCGAAGCTGCGCTCAGGCACGCTATGGACTCAGCCGACTACGGGTTGGTCGGCGCAATCCTCGGGCGGCACGGAGCCGCACTCCTGGGCTCGGGCGGGGTCACCCTGGTCCGGCGGGCCATTGCCGTGCTGCCGGATTCCATCCTGGCGGCAAGCCCCAAGCTCTGCGTGGTTGCGGCATTGGCGCATGTGGAAAGCCGCCAGCCCACCACGGCTGCACGGTACCTGGCCGCCGCGAACCGCTATTGGGTAGACGATGCACCGCCTGATCTCCGTGAACTGCGGGCATTGGCAGAAGCCCGCCTGTCCTGGTTCAGCGGTGAATGGGAGAACCGCCACCCCACGGCCACCAGCGACTATGCCGACCTCCCTTTGTCGCGGCAGAGCGACATCCGGATTGAAGCGAGAATGGTTGCGCTCACCGCCGCTGTTGCCGAACAGAATTACGGGACTGCCGAGAACGAAGCCACGGAAGCACTGATCGAAGCCACCGAAGCAGGCAACAGCTATCTTGCCGGCAAGGTGTACCTCAAGCTGGCAGGCATCTCCTCCATGCGAGGCCAACTCCGCCGTGCCGGCGAATATCTGCGGCAGGCTGAGGAGAAACTACCCGCACACGCGTGGTCGGGGGGAGCTGGCCGGTCGGTTGGCGCCCTCATGCACGCCTCGGCCGCACTCCTGGCAGCCGAACCCGCCGCGGCCCTGAAGTTTGCGGCGGCGGGCGCTGCCGAACTTGGACAACTGGGGTCCTCCTCCAAAGGAGTCGGCGCCGCGATGCGCTCCACCTTGGAACTGGTCACCGCGTGCGCCCATCTGGATACGGGGGACAGGCGCCACTCCTTGGATGGCATGCGGCAAGCACGGCTGCGCATCGGCCAGGACCATCTGTTCGCCCAACCGATGGCAGCCTTCGTAGCGGTCATCGAACATACTGCCGCCCTTGCCTTGGGGCATGCCGAGCGGGCACGCGAGGTCCTGGAATGGGCTGAGGAGCTTATCCCGGGTACGGGCGAATTGTGCCTGCTGCGCGCCCAGGGCCCAGCCGGCATCAGCCGCTTCGATGCCGCCACGGAACGCCTCCGTCCACTGCACACCGGCGTGGTGGCGCCCCTCCTGGAATGGACGTGGCTTCACGTGAACGTCCTGGAATGCTCCATGGCCATCCGCACAGGCCGGCGGACACTTGCCGGAAAGCTCCTGGAGGACGCACTGGGCAAAGCCGAGGAACTTGGCGTGATCCGGCCCTTGGCCATCGCCCCCCAGGAGGTCATCGACCTGCTGGTGGAACGGGCGGGAGCACACGGCCCCCAAGAGGAACTCGCCAAGAAACTGTTGGCGTTGCGGTCCCCCGCCGATGCCAGGCGGGCACCGCTGCTGACTCCGCGGGAACGGGAGGTCCTCACCCTTCTTCCATCACACTTGTCGCAGGAACAGATGGCCTCGGAGCTCCATCTGTCCGTCAACACGGTCAAGACGCACATAAGGATCATCTACTCCAAGCTCGGGGCCGGATCGCGCCATGACGCTGTGGCCGCCGCCTACAAATTCGGCCACTTACCGTAGGCCGTGACCTCGGAAGACGCCCATCACTCACCCGATTGGGGTGACCCTGCGGCATTAACCCGGATCTAGTCTGAAAGCATGCTGGCAGAAGACTCGGGGATTTGCCGAAGGCACACATGACAGACGTCGTCGTCACGTTGCTGGTGCTCGTCGTGGTGATCGCCGCGTTCGTCTGGAACCGCTTGCCGGTGGAGGTCGTAGCGCTGGGAGCAGCGTTGGCCTTATACGGCACCGGCATCGTTGGCCTTGAGGACACATTCGCCGGCTTCGGGAGCGGGACGGTGGTGTTGATCGCCGCGTTGTTCGTCGTGGCGGAGGCTATCGACGCCGCAGGAGTCACCACGTGGCTCGGGAGCCTGCTCATCAGGTTTTCGGGGACCAGCCGGACCCGGCTCATGGTGTTGATGATGGTCCTGACGGCCCTTTTGACGGCTCTCATCAGCGTCAATGGAGCTGTTGCGGCCTTGCTGCCCATGGTTGTCGTGCTCGCAGTCCGGCTGGGTCGCAGGCCTTCGGAGCTCCTCATGCCCATGGCTTTCGCGGCCCACGCCGGCTCCCTGCTGATACTCACCGGCTCACCGGTGAACATCCTGATCCTCAACGCGGCCCTGGACACTACGGGGACGGGGATCGGGTTCTTCGAGTTCGGGCTGGTTGGACTGCCGCTGCTCCTCGGCACCATCGGACTGGCTCTCTGGCTTGGCCCTTCCCTGCTGCCCAGCCGCACCCCCGAAGCCCTTCCCAAGGACCTGGGTTCCCACGGCAAGACCCTCATGACCCACTACCTGGGTGAGGACGGACTGAGCAGGCTCACCATTCCGTCCGGTTCAGTGCTGGTGGGCCAGCCGGTTGCCTGCATCCAGGAAGATGATGACGACGGCGGCCACCTGCACCTCATCAGCGTGCAAGGACCGGACGGCAAACAGTCCACGAACGGGACATTCGAGCCGGGCGATGAGATTGTGGTGCGTGGCGGTCAACCAATCATTGACGCCTTCGCGGCCAAGCACGGCCTCATGCAGGACGACGATGCGACCTGCGGACTCATCAGCAGCAGTTACGGCGTGGCCGAGGTGGTGGTCGCACCGCGTTCCAACCTCGTCGGCACCGAGGCGTACCCCGGCATGGTGACTGACAGCGGTGCCTTGGTGGTGCTGGCCCATCAGCATCCGGGCGAACCGGAATCCTCTGGACGCTCACGTGTTACCGCCGGTGACAGGCTCCTGTTGCAGGGGACTTGGTCTGCGCTGGACCAGCACACCCTGGACCACAATGTGCTGCTGGTGGACTCGCCGGACACCATCCGCCGCCAGACAGTCCCGTTGGGACCGCGAGCGACGCCGGCCCTCATAGTCCTCGGGGTGATGGTGGTCCTACTGGCCACCAACATTGTGCCAGCCCCCATTGCCGCACTGTTGGCCGCGCTGGCCATGGTGGTGCTGCGGGTTGTCACGGTAAAACAGGCACACCAGTCCATGGCATGGACCACCCTCATCCTGGTGGCCGGCATGATTCCGCTGTCCACGGCCATCACGTCGACGGGTACCGCTGAGATCCTCGCTGAGGGCATGGTGTCTGTAGTAGGGAACGGCGGGCACTTGCTGCTCCTTGTTGGGCTCTTCGTGGTCACCGCCGTGCTGGGTCAGCTCATCAGCAACACCGCCACCGCCTTGATCATCATCCCGATCGCCCTTTCGGTGGCCCAGGAGTCATCCATCAACCCGTACGCGGTGCTGATGTGCGTCTCGGTGGCCTCATCCGCGGCCCTGCTGACACCGGTGGCGACGCCGGCCAACATGATGATCATGCAACCGGCCGGCTACAGGTTTGGCGACTACTGGAAGTTTGGCCTGGCCATCATGGCACTGTACGCGGCCGTGGCCATCCTGCTGGTTCCCGTGTTCTGGCCACTTCAGGCCTAGCCACCAAGAAATCCCATGCAACCACCAGAGCAACCAGGAGCAGACATGGCCAGTGACCACACCACCCAAACGACACCACCTACCGTCAAAGCGGCCTCCTGGCTGCCTTTGATCGTGGTGGTCCTCACCCAGATCCAGGCATCGTTCGCCGTGAACGCATTGACCGTCTCAATGCAGGGCATCACCACGGACCTGGACACGGCAGCAACCTCCGTGGGCACGGCCATCACTGCCGGCACGTTCTCGATGGCGGCCTTTATCCTTTTGGGAGCGAAGCTCGGCGCCCGTTTCGGAACGCGCAAGGTGTTCCAAATCGCCGTCGCCATCCATGCCGCCGCCATGGCGGGTGTGGCGCTCAGCCTAAGTCCCACGATGCTCTTCATAGCCCAGGCCTCCTCGGGCGCCGTCATTGCGCTGATCGCCCCCGCCCTCACGGTTTTCATCGCCACCAACTACAAGGACCAGCAGCAGGCAAAAGCCATCGGGCTCCTGGCTGCGGCCATCCCCGCGGCTGGCGTGCTGGCACTGCTGATTGCCGGCTGGTTCGCCACCACCATCGGATGGCGGTATTCGTTCGGCCTGATGGTGGTCCTCGGAGCCATCAACCTGCTGCTGAGCTTCAAGCTCAAGTCCGTCCCGGCGCAAACCCAGCTGAAGATCGATTGGACCGGCTCCATCATTGCCGCCGTGGCCATCATCTTTTTGAGCTTCGGCTTCAGCGGCCTCTCCGCTTGGGGCACGTGGTTTGCCACCCCGCAGGCACCCTTCGACATTTTGGGTCTCTCGCCGGCACCACTCCTGATCCTCCTCGGGGCCATCGCGGGACAGGTGTTCTTCATGTGGGTGCGGAAGCGCCAGGATGCCAAACTGCCCCGCATCTTTGACCTGAGGGTGCTGGCCTCCAGCTCCGAGCTCGCGGTCACTGCCTGCATGGCCACCATGTTGTTCGTGGGAACGGCCGCCAATTTCCTGATCCCCCTGTACATGCAGATCGTGCAGGGCCGCTCCGGCATTGAGACGTCGTTCTCGATCATTCCCTACACCTTGTCCATCTTCCTCGCGAGCACTTTCGTGGCATTCCTGTATGAAAAGTTCCCGCCAAGGACCATCGCGCAAGCCGGCTTCGTGGTGGTGGCCGGCGCGCTGGTCCTGCTCGCCTTCACCATCCGGAACGACTGGGGGCAGCTCTTTGTGGTGCTGGGCCTGATCCTGCTGGGACTCGGGCAGGGCGCGATCGTCGCTTTGGTGTTCAACACACTCCTCAGCGCTGTGCCCCGTGAGTTGGCCGGCGACGTCGGTGCGTGGCGCGGCCTGGTGCACAACCTTTCGGGCAGCGTTGGCATCGCGGTGGCGAGTGCGTTCGCCGTCGGCATGCTTTCCTCGCTGATAGCCAGCGGCGCCGCCGCGCATCCGGAAGTGTCCCAAGAACTGATATCGAAGGTGAGCATCAACGACGCCGACTTCATGACCAATGCGCAAGTGGAGGCGGCCATCGGGGACAGGGTGAGCAGCCCCTCGGAGCTGGCCGCCGCGACGGAAGTCAACGCCGAGGCACGACTCCGGGCCCTGCAAATCTCCCTTCTGGGGTTGTCCGGCCTTGCCCTGCTGGCGATTGTTCCAGCGGGCCGCATGCCCGGCCGTATGAAGGGCGACCTGCCCGAACAGCTCGAACCCGACGATCCCGATGCCATCCCCGAGCCAAGCCTTCCGGCCGACCAGGCCGTCACAGCGCATCCCACTCCCAAAGAACAGGCGAAACGGTGAATCACGAACCCTACAAATTGATCGCGGAAGACTTCTCACCCGTTCCTTCCCTCGGCGGAACAGAGCCGGAGTTGCACTTCGTGGACGGCTTCGGCAACCTCGATGCGATCGGCGTGCTGGTCCCCTCGGAGGGTGACGTTCCGGCGTCCGTTGGCCTGCACCGCGAAACCCTGGAGAGCGCAGGCTTTGACGGCAAGCCCGGGACTAGCCTGCAGCTGGCAAATGCTTCGGGCACGCTGGTGGTGGCTGTCGGCGGTGGGAAACCGGGCTCCTTGGATTCCGACGGCTGGCGTAAGGCGGCGGCCACCTTGGTCCGGGCAACCCAGAGGCACTCGCGGATCGGCTTCGAGCTCTCCGACACGGCGGGGATGGATGCCGAGCGACTGGGCCAGGTGCTGGCCGAGGGCGTGCTGTTGGCCCGCTACAACTACGAGACGCTCAAGAGCAAAGCAAAGGGAAGCCCACTTGCCGAAGTGCAGTTCCTTGCTCCGGGGGTAGACACTGCGGCCGCTGAACGAGGCGTGGCGACGGGCCGGGTGAAGGTGCGCGCCACCACTATTGCCCGGGACCTGTGCAATGCGCCGCCGAGCCACTTGACCGCGGCCGGCTTGGCTTCGGCGGCGAAAGAGCTGGGGAACCGGTTCGGTTTTGGGGTTGAGGAGTTCGGCAAGCAACAGCTCATCGACCTCCGCTGCGGCGGGCTCCTTGGCGTCAACGCCGGCAGCGCCCAGGAGCCCCGGATGATCAAGCTGACGTACCAACCCGGGGGATCTCCCACGGGCCACCTCGGCCTGGTGGGCAAGGGCATCATGTACGATTCCGGCGGTGTCAGCCTCAAACCCAGCGACCCCATGCACCTGCTGATGAAGATGGACATGGGCGGAGCTGCGGCAGTCCTGGCCGTCTTCACCGCCCTGCGCGACCTCGGCTGCAAAGCCTCCGTCACGGGATTCCTGATGTGCACGGACAACATGCCTTCCGGCTCGGCCTACAAGTTGGGGGACGTCCTCACCACCCGCAGCGGACTCACCATCGAGGTGAAGAACACCGACGCCGAAGGACGCCTGGTGATGTGCGATGCCCTGACGCTTGCGGTCGAGGACGGCGTGGACGGCATCGTTGATATCGCCACGCTCACGGGCGCCGCCCTGATGTCGCTGGGGCAGCTCACTGCTCCGGTGTTCGGAAACGATCAGCGGTTGGTTGACCTCGTCCTCGAGTCGGGCGGCCGTGCGGACGAGCAGCTGTGGCAGCTTCCGTTGGAACGGGCCTACCGTCCCCAGCTGGATTCTGACATCGCGGATATTTCCAATCTCGGTGGCCCGTATGCAGGCTCCACCACGGCCGCCCTGTTCCTGGCCGAGTTTGTGGGCGAAACCCCGTGGGCGCACATCGACATCGCGGGCACCATGCAGTCGGACAAGGACGATGCGTGGCGAAGCAAGGGAGCCACCGGCTTCGGCGCACGCCTCCTGATCGACCTCGCCCTCGGCTATTCAGCCGAATAACCCGAAACACCCAGCGAAGGGAGTCCACTGTGGGTCTATTCAGGACCGCGGGCCGTGCCGCCGTCGTCGGTTCGATCCTTGGCCGCACGCAACGCAGGCAACAACAACGCTTTGCCGCCGAGGATGCTGCTGCAGCCGCGGCAGCCGGCAACCAGCCGCCGCCCGCGTATCTGCCAGTGCCGCCGGCTGCACCGGCCGCCGTCGTCGATCCCACCGATCACATGCTCGCCCAACTCAAGCAGCTCGGGGAGCTGAAAAGCGCCGGCGTCCTCAGTGACAAAGAGTTCCAGGCGCAGAAGGCGAAGATCCTGGCACGCTGATTGTCGCCTGCTTGAAGACAGCGAAGAGGCCCCGACGCAGCAGCGTCGAGGCCTCTTGGCATTCAGGCGGTTAGGCCTTCTTGCGCGTGAGCAGTCCCCAGATGATGAGGACGATCAGTGAGCCGCCGATTGCCAGCAGCCACGTGGACAGCGACCAGAACTGGTTGATGCCCACGTTGAAGAGGGCGCTGCCGATCCATCCACCCAGGACGGCGCCGACGATGCCGAGCAGCAGCGTAGCGATCCAGCCGCCGCCCTGGTTGCCAGGCTTAATGGCCTTGGCGATGGCTCCAGCAATCAAGCCCAAAACGATCCAACCGATGATTCCCATTTTTGTTCCCTCTTTCTTTCCGGTGTCTTCACGGCCCCGCGATCAGCGCGGACAGCCGCAGGTCAGGTCAGTGTTGCCGCAGGAGGGATTCGACGTCCCCCGCCGGCACCCCCGCGGCCTCGGCCAGTGCGTGAGGTTCGATACCTGCATCCACTGCCTTCTTGAAGGCCAGCTCCAAGGTGTTCTGCGCGATGGCAAGTTCGTGCTGCAGGCTCTGGCGGCGCAGCGCGGCAATCCACACGCCGCTCACGGGATCCAGCGCATCAATGTCCATCCGAAAGCCGCATCCACAGGCCCACTCGGGCCAGATTGGCTCCACGGAGACCCACTTCATGGAGTCGTGCGTGGGGCTGGCGGAGATGGCCATCCGTGAACCGCAGTGCACGGGACCCCGGGCATGGACTGTTTCCGTGAGTGCGGAGCTTGGTTCCTGCAGCGCAACCGTCATCGTCTTTCCACACATTCGCTAGTAAGTATCTTGGGTAACTAGTTATACGTGTACTTATCAATTTGTCCAAACCGAGGGCATGGGCATCGGCGTGGCGACCGGGATCGGCGTCGGGTCAACGAACCCTTGTTGCCCGGCCCGCCCGCAGCCGCCGCCATGCCGCAGGAGCCACCACCACGGCCACGCCGACGGCGGCACCAATGACGGTCTCGATGATGCGGTCCCGGAGAAGCAAACCAGGGTCAACCGGCGCCGCCAACAGCGTGGCAATCAATGCGAGCGGAGTCACGAATACCTGCGCCACCAAGTACTGCCGGGCGATGAACATCTCCGCGCCGAACTGGCATGCCGCGATCACCATGACCATCGCCCAGGGCGCGGGGTTGAGCCACAGAATGCCGGCGAGCAGGACCAGCCCGATCACCGTGCCGGCAATTCTTTGGATGCCGCGGCTCACGCGGTAGCGCGTCGAATGACCCACCAATGGGACCACGGCCGCAACCATGGCCCAGTAGGTGTGCCCGAACCCGAGCCGCTCCCCCACCAGCGTCGCGATGGTACCCGCAAGACCGGCCGCCACAAGGTAGCCCCCGCCTTCGAGCCAGATCGCGCGGCGTTCGGCTGCGGTGTGCCGGATCCGGGGTGGCCGCTTCCACGGCGTCCGATGACTCTTGACCACGCGTGAGGACATGCCAATCAGCAGGCAGAACCCTGTGGTGAGTACCGACACCAGCATTGCTTCCCAGAGGGGTGGCTGGGCGGCAATGGAAGCGATGGCGGCAAAGGCAAAGATATGAAAGAGGGAGCCGCCGGGACGTAGCCGCCAGGCAGCCACCACCACGGAGCAGCCGCCGGCCACCACGGTGGTCGCAGCCGTCAAAAGCCACGAATATGCGGCACCTTCCATGCCCGCGCCCTGCGCAAAGCGGGCCATGAGGGTGGCCAGAAGGATGATGAAAAGCATGAAGCCGCCGGCGCGCAACTGGCTGCGGAAACGGACGCTATGTGGTTCGTTTCGGCCGTAAATTCCGGTGAAGGCACCGAACGAGGCAAACACTGCCAGGTCCAGTCGACCGATCAGCGTCAACGTAATCAGCGGGACAAATACACCTACTGCGCAGCGGAGGGCGGGATGGTGGTCCTTGTTTCCAGGGCCCATCGTGAACATTTCCGCTACAGCCTTCAAGGGGCGTCTCGCCTTTCGTCGCAGGATCAAACGTACGACGGCGGCACTGGCGTCCGCTTCCAACGTTACGCTCCGGGATCCGGGCTACTCCGGAATTGCGTACAGATAGTGCCTCGAATCACGGATGTTAGCTGCATACACCTCAGGAATGCCCGCGCCCTCGCAATCCCGCAGGATCCCCTTCAGCTGCTGTTGGCTTTCAACGCACTTCGCGGCAAGGCGCGGCAAGCAGGTGACGCTGAGGGTGGTGGAGCGGTGCCTAGCTGTGGGCGGCGAGGATGGTGGAGGCTTCCTGGCGGGTGGTGCCGGAGGACTCGATGTGGGCCAGGGCGGCCGGGATTTCCCAGCCCTTC
>NZ_JAJOHP010000072.1:0-22635 GCF_021109375.1 Arthrobacter sp. AK01 | reverse complement strand
CGCCCCCCCCCCCACTCCACCCCCCCACCCCCGCGCCCCCCCCCCCCCCGGGGCCGCCCACCCCCCGCCCCCCCCAAACCCGCCCAAAAACCCCCCCCCCCCCCCGGGCCCGGGGGGGGGCGCGGGGCCTTTCCCAACTGTCTTAGTTGGAAGCCTGCTGCTGCTGCTCAGCGTTCTTCTGAGCGCGATCGCCGGCTTCGCGAAGGGCGTCGGCAACCTTCTTCAGGTTGGAAGCGTGCTGGCTGTCCCACTCGCCGCGGAACTTGTCAGCGTCCGGACCCTTCCAGTCGGTGCCGTCAAGTGCGCCCTTGAGCTGTGAACGCTGCTGCTCGATGTTCTCGGCACCTGCCTTCAGCTTGTTACCGAGCTGACGAAGCTGATCAACATCTGCACCCCAAATAGCCATGAGATTCTCCTTCATTTGTTCGGACCCGAGCTCTTCGGCATCCCCAGCGGCCTCCGGCTCATCCGGAAGATCCAATAGCTAAAACCTATCCCGGGAATCGCAAACCCGTCGATGGGCACCCCTCCCCATGCAGCACTGCCCATGGTTAGCATGGGTTTATGTGCCGCAATATCAGGACCCTGCATAACTTCGAACCGCATGCCACGAACGCCGAAGTGGAGGCCGCAGCACTGCAATACGTGCGCAAAATCAGCGGTTCCACCAAGCCTTCCAAAGCCAACGAGGAAGCCTTTGCCGAGGCAGTCCACGAGATCGCCCACATTACGCAGCATCTCCTGGACTCCCTGGTGAGCCACGCTCCGGCGAAGAACCGTGACGAGGAAGCGGCCAAGGCAAAGGCCCGGTCGGCCGTCCGTTTCGGGACGGCCTAGCCCGGGCCCCTGTTCGCTTTCCGGGCCTACTTTCCGAAGGACCGAAGCCTCAACGAGTTCGCGACTACCAGCACCGAGCTCGCTGCCATTGCTGCGCCGGCGATCATCGGGTTCAGGAATCCGAGTGCTGCCACCGGGATACCGATCGCGTTGTAGAAGAACGCCCAGAACAGGTTGGTCTTGATGGTGGACAGGGTCTTGCGGGACAGCTCGATCGCCTGCACCAGCTGACCAAGGTCGCTGCCCATCACCGTCAGGTCGGATGCCTCGATGGCAACATCCGTGCCCGAACCCATCGCGATGCCAAGATCCGACTGCGCCAAGGCCGCGGCGTCGTTGACGCCATCACCGGCCATGGCCACCGTGGCGCCGGACGCCTGCAGCTTCCGGACGGCTTCAACTTTGCCTTCCGGGAGTACTCCGGCGAACACGTCTTCCGGTGGGATCCCGACGGCGGCAGCCACTTGGGCGGCCACGGCAGCGTTGTCGCCGGTCAAGAGGATCGGGCGGATGCCCAGGTCCTTCAGCTTCTGAATTGCGGCTGCCGAGCCGGGCTTGATGGTGTCGCTGAGGCTCACAACGCCGGCAGGCTGGCCGTCGACTGCAACCCAGATCGCTGTGGCGCCGCCGTTTTCCTCTGCCGCCAAGGCATCCCGGTGGTCGGACCCGAGGGAAATTCCGTTCTCTTCGAGCCAGCCGGAACGGCCAACCACCACACTTCTAGGGGAGCCGTCCATCGTCACTGTTCCGAGCACGCCGCCGCCCGGGGCGGAACTGAAACCTTCAACGTGAGGCAGGCTGCCGGCGTCGTGCATTGCGTCCTTCGCGGCAGCGGCAATCGCGTGGGCGATCGGGTGCTCCGAGGCGGACTCAACCGCACCCGCCAATGTCAGGACGGTGGCGGAAGAATGGCCGTTCAGTGCCACAGTGTGGTCCACGGCGAGCTTGCCGCTGGTCACGGTGCCTGTCTTGTCCAGCAGGATGGTGTCCACATGGCGGGTGTCCTCAAGAACCTGGGGGCCCTTGATCAGAATGCCCAGCTGGGCTCCCCGGCCCGTTCCGGTCAGCAGCCCGACAGGAGTGGCCAGGCCCAAAGCGCAGGGGCACGCGATCACCAGGACAGCGACTGCTGCCGTGAAGGCTGCGTTGAGGTCGCCCGAGAAGAACAGCCACAGAACGAAGGTGACCACAGCGATAACCAGCACGATCGGGACGAAGACAGAACTGATCCTGTCCGCGAGCCGGGCGATCGGGGCCTTGCCGGTCTGGGCTTGACTGACCAGGCGACCCATCTGGGCGAGGGTCGTGTCGGAGCCGACGCGTGTTGCACGCACCAGCAGGCGTCCGGACGTGTTGATCGTAGCGCCTGTTACCAAGCTGCCCGGTCCGACCTCGACCGGCACTGACTCGCCCGTAACCAGCGAGGCATCGACGGCGGATGCACCGTCAGTGACCACGCCATCGGTTGCGATTTTCTCGCCCGGGCGAACCACGATGAGGTCGTCCACCAGGAGCTGATCCGCGGGGATCTTCTGCTCCGCGCCGTCCACCAAAATCGTTGCGTCCTTGGCTCCCAGGTTCAGCAGCGCCTTGAGCGCATTGCCTGCCTTGGCCTTTGCATTCGCCTCGAGGTAGCGCCCAAGGAGCAGGAAGGTGGTGACCACCGCCGCGACCTCGAAGTACAGACCCCCTCCGGACATGCTTTCCATGCCGGGGTGTTCTGTCATGCGGGGATCCGCGAACAACTGCCAGGCCGAGTAGAGGTAGGCGGCGATGACGCCGATGGAGACGAGTGTGTCCATAGTGGAGGCGAAGTGCCTCGCGTTGATGGCCGCGGCCCTGTGGAACGGCCAAGCTGCCCAGCTCACCACGGGAAGGGCCAAGGCGCCGACGACCCATCCCCAGTTGGCAAGCTGGAGCGCGGGAATCATCGAGATCGCGAACACCGGCACGGTCAACAGCGCTGCGGTCATCAGCCGGGGCCTGAGTGTCGAGGCGGAGGGGCCATGATCCATGTGATTAACGTGGGCAGAGTGCCCTGCTTCCGGAGCCTCGTTGCCGTGGTGCGCGTGCTCAGTGTGTTCCCGGGCGTGCGGCGCCGGGGCGTGGCGGACTGTCGCTTTGTAGCCCGTCGCGTTGACGGTGTCCACGATTTGCTGGTCCGTCACTGTGGCAGGGACCGTCACGTGGGCTGATTCAAGGGGCAGGTTCACGCTTGCCTCTACGCCGTCGAGCTTGCCCAGTTTACGTTCCACTCGATTGACGCACGAGGCGCAGGTCATGCCCTCGATGTCGAGTTCGATAACCCGGTGTGCGGGCTGGTTGAAAGTGTCCTGGCTACTCACAGGGACTCCTACGCTTGGTTGGCTACCACCAGGTAGCCGGCTTCTGCCACGGCTTCGCCAATTTCCGAGGGCGAGAGCTCTTTGGTTGATGTGATGGTCACGGTGGACAGGCCGCCGGGGTTGAGGTCCACAGCGACGTCCTGGACGCCGCTGAGCGCTTCGAGTTCTTCGCTGACGCTGGAGACGCAGTGGCCGCAGGTCATACCGGAAACGTTGACATTGGTCTGGATGGTCTGGCTCATGGCGTGCTCCCTGGTGGTGGGTTGGATGGTGTGGTGGTTGGTGGCGGGATTACCGCAGCAGGCGCCCGATGGCATCGGTGGCCTCCTTGACTTTGGCATCGATCTGCTGGGCCCGGGCTTCCGGATCGGGCTCGGATGCTGCACCCACGACGCAGTGGCCGATGTGCTCCTCAACAAGCCCAAGGCTGACGGCATGCAAGGCCTTGGTGGCAGCGGCGACCTGGGTCAGGATGTCGATGCAGTATTTGTCCTCGTCCACCATGCGCGCAATGCCGCGGACTTGGCCCTCAATGCGTTTCAACCGCTTCAGGTACGCGTCCTTATTGCTGGTGTACCCATGCTGTGGGGCATCATCCAGGTCCACTTCGATGACGGGGACGTCCGCGCTCGGGTGATTCAGGTCTACCTTGCTCATGAACCCAACATATACCCCAAGGGGGTATGAATACAAGTACCCCCTAGGGGTATCTTCAGGCGATGGCGTCAGAGGATGGCGGACATGGCGTTCCAGCCTGTTCCGATCCGGACTGTGGGCAGCCAGCCGCTTCCACTCGCACCCGGGTAGAGGAAAAGGGCGCCGGTGCTGTCGCGGGCAACTATGTCCGGCCGCCCGTCACCATTGAAGTCCCCCGGGGCGAGGATGGCCGTCATGCTGTTCCATCCCTCGCCGACTTGCTGGCGGTCCCACCGCCAGCCTCCGGAGCCGTTCCCGCCATAAAGCCAGAGGACTCCGGAGCCGTCACGGGCGAGGACATCGGGAGTGCCGTCACTGTTGAAATCGCCCGAACCGACTATTGCCGTCAGCGAATTCCAGCCGGCCCCGAGGTTGGTTCGTGGCAGCCAGTCCCCGCGCCCGTTGCCGGGGTACAGCCAAAGGGTCCCTGAGGTATCACGGGCGAGGATGTCGGCTGTTCCGTCGCCATTGAAATCGCCGGGAGTGACGATTGCGGAGATGATGCCCCAGCCTGAACCCACGTGTACCCGTGGCAGCCAATTCCCCGCACCGTTCCCCGGATACATCCACAAATGCCCCGCACCATCCCGGGCAAGAATGTCCGGTTTCTTGTCACCGTTGAAGTCGCCCGGGCTGACGACGGCGGTCATGGAGTTCCAGGCGGATCCCACCTGAGCGCGGGGGAGCCAGCCGCCAGTGCCGTTTCCGGGGTACAGCCACAACACGCCTGACCCGTCGCGGGCGAGGAGGTCAGTCTTCCTGTCGCCGCTGAAGTCATTCTTCAGAGGCGTCGGGCTGTTGCCGTCGATGACGTTCAGTGAGCCGGGTGGTTCCGTGATGTAGATCTTGTTCGTCGACTCGTTGATGGCCACATCCGCCGCGCCCCCGGTGTTCAAGGTGGTCGCGGCGAAACTGGCAGCATCGATGACGGTGGTGCCGCCGTTTTCCGTGGAAACATACAGCTTGTTGGTGGTTCGGTTGACGGCGATTTCGGAAGGAAGCAGGCCCGTCCTGATATCGACGCGTCCCCCACTTCCGCCGTTGAAGATGGACACTATTCCCGTTGCGGGTCCGAGTCCGCCCCCGAGCGAACGGCCCAGATAGACCTTGTTTCGTGTTTCGTCGACGGTGAGTTCGGTGGGGCTGGTGTCGTAGCTGGAGAACAGCCCTCCAACATCGTGGGTAGCCCCGTCAATGACATTGAGCTCCATGTAGTTTCTTACCTTGAGGGCTACATAGACCTGGTTGGTGGCCGCATTGATGGCCAGGTGGACAGGCGCGGCAACGTCGTGGCCGGCATCGAGGCGGCTGACGGTGTTGGTGGGTCCGTCGATGACCATCACCCCGCCGCTCAACGCGTAAATCTTGTTGGTTGCCTGATTGATGGAGAGGTCACTCGACGGACTCGTAGTGATTTGTGTGGTTTGGTTGTTCGTTCCATTGATCACGTACAGCCCGGAGCGAGTACCAACGTAGATTTTGTTCGTCTTTTGATTGACTACGATGGCTTCGGTTTGCGCCCCGGCCGGGACCATGGTCACGGCAAGCGTGGTGCCGTCAACCACAGCCACACTTCCGCCCGGACTGGTTACCCTGTTGCCAACGTAGATCTTGTTCGTGGCTTCGTTGACTGCCACGGCGTCCGCTGTTCCGCCTGTATTTACCTTGGTGATGGCATGCGTTGCGCCGTTCACGATGGTCAGCCCGTCCTCCGTGGCCACGTACACAGTGTTCGTGAGGGCGTTAACTGCCACGTCATGACCATTTGGCCCCACCCCAAGGGTGTCCGTGATGACATCCGCCTCGGCAGGAACAGCCGGGATCCCGGCAAGCAGGAGCGCCGCTACTCCGGCGGCTGCAACCGTGGTGCCCCGCCGGGACCACACCCGGCCGATAAAGCTGAACGCAGGCGTTGCTGAATCACTGACAACAGTTCCCACTGAAATCCCCCCAAAAATGCCAGGACGCTCCCCCGCGCCATAGGCCGCACTCTACCGCCGGGCCTCGAAAAGGGCGAGAGATTGCCGCAGTCATCATCCGCAAACATGCCCGTCCGCACGCAGGAGAATGCGTCTTGGTATAGACCAAAATGCCCAAAAACTGGATTCTTGTTTTGCAATGCAAACCTTTTGGCAAATGTGCTTCCGCCCACACCTGCCCGTTCATAGTGTTTGGTTTCATAGCCGCGGAGGGGGAAGTCCCGCGGAACCCAACTTTTCTCCATGGAGGACACTTGAAACTCGCACGCTCCGCCGCGGCAATAGCCATCGCAGCGCTCGCATTGACCGCCTGCGCTCCGCCCACCTCGAACAACGCAGCCTCCAGTTCGGACGAGCAGACCGGCACGGTCCGCGTCTGGCTCTTTTCCGAGGTCAACCAGGATCCCAAGTCCGCAGTGGTCAGGGAAGCCGTTACTGAATTCGAAGCGGCACACAGTGGTGCCAAGATCGACGTTCAGTACATTCCGGTAGACAGCCGTGCCGAACGATTCAAGGCCGCGTTCAACGATCCTTCCAGCGCACCGGATGTGGCTGAGTTCGGCAACACCGACCTGGCCAGTTACGTGGCATCCGGTGGCCTGGCCGACGTCACCGAGGACATCAAGTCCTGGGACGAAGCAAAGGACCTGGACGGGAAGATCCTGGATACCACCGAAATCGACGGCAAGAACTACGGAGTTCCGTGGTTCGTCGGCGTTCGTGCCCTCTACTACCGCACGGACCTCCTGCAGCAGCTGGGCCTTGAGGTTCCCAAGACACTGGACGAAGTAGAAACCGTCGCCCGCGCCGTCCGGGCCGCAAACCCGGACCTGCTGGGTATCTCCGTTGGTGGCGCTGCGCAGTTCTCCGCCATGCCGTACCTGTGGGCCAACGGCGGCGAGATCGCCACGAAGGAAGGTGACACGTTCGTTTCCGGTTTGGACTCCACCGAGTCACGCGAAGGCGTCGCGGCGTACACGCGGCTGCTCAAGGACGATATTTGCCCCGCCCAGACCTGCGCGGAGTTCGGCGGAAATGCCAGCGTCCAGCAGTTCATCGCCGGCAAGTCGGCCATGACCATCGGCGGTGACTTCAACTACAAGGCCGTTGCCGCCAGCGCCATCAAGGACAAGTTCGCCGTCGTTCCGGTTCCCGGCAAGACCGCTGGTTCCATCGCTCCCGCCTTCGCCGGCGGCAACAACCTTGGCGTCTTCAACAGCAGCGAACGTCGCACCCTGGCTGCTGACTTCGTGAAGCTCCTGGCCAGCAAGAAGTACCAGCAGAAGATGTTCGACTCCATGGGCAACCTCCCCACGTTCAGCGATGTCCAGAAGTCTGTGGCAGAGAACAACAAACAGGTTGAACCGTTCATCAACACCCTCGGTGCCGGAACCAAGTTTGTCCCGGTCACGGAAAACTGGTCCACCATTGACGCCCAGGGTGTCTTCACGGGCATGTACCAGAAGGTGGTTACGGGCAAGGCCGACGTCGACGCCGCTACCACCGAGGCCGCAACGGCCATGAACACGGCATTCGGGTCCAAGTAATGCGCTGCACCCCCTCACCAAGCTGCACCCCCTCACCAACTGAAGGCGCATCATGACAGCGCTCACCCCGGTTCTGCCCGAGGCGCCCCAAGGCGGCACACCAGTTAAGGGGCCGACGACGGCGGCGCGCAAGTCCCGGCGCTTCTCCAACGGGAAGCGCGGACTGGAGCCCTGGCTCTACCTTGCCCCGGCTTTCATCGTCCTGATCGCCCTGCTCGGCTACCCGATCTTCCAGCTGATCAACGTCTCGCTGTACGACTACCGCCAGGCGCAGGTCAGCGGCAAGGCGCCCCTGAACTTCGTCGGTTTGGAGAACTACCAGAAGCTGTTCGCCGATCCGCAGTTCTGGACTGTCCTTGGCAACACGGTGGTCTTCGCCACCGCCTGCGTGGTGTTCACCTTGCTGGTGGGCAGCTCGCTGGCGGTGCTGGCAACCAGGCTGCGCCCGTGGGTCCGCTCGATGCTGTTCGTGGTCTCGCTCGGCGCGTGGGCCACCCCGGCAGTCACGGGCAGTGCGGTGTGGCTGTTCCTGTTCGAGCCCACCTTGGGCTTGGTCAACAAGACACTGGTGGCCATCGGGCTGACGCAGTTCGAGGGATACTCCTGGACCTACGACAAGTGGTCGGCATTCGGGCTCGTCGCCAGTGAAGTGGTGTGGTGCTCGTTCCCGTTCGTCCTGGTCACGGTGTACGCAGGCATCCAGGCGATACCCACCGAGGTCATTGAAGCCGCGAGGATTGATGGCGCCTCCATGCCCCGGATTGCCCGCAGCATCATGCTTCCAATGCTCCGGCCCATCGTGATCGTGGTGACCATCCAGTCGATCATTTGGAACTTCAAGATCTTCTCGCAGATCTACATCATGACCAACGGCGGTGGCATTGCCGGCCAGAACCTGGTGCTCAACGTCTATGGCTACCAGCAGGCCTTCGCAGCGAGCCTTTATGGCCTCGGTTCCGCGCTGGGCGTGATCATGACGGCGCTGCTCATGGTCATCACGCTGGTCTACCTCCGGATCCTCAAGAGAACAGGCGAAGCCCTATGACCGCCGTCGACGTTTCATCAGTCCCGCGCCGAACCGCCAAGGCTGAGGCCCCGCAGAAGCTGCGCAAGCAGGGCAAGCGCCGTTTTGGCGCCGATGCCGCGGCAATTGTCATCGCGCTGATCGTTGCCTTCCCGCTGTTCTGGATGGTGCTGTCCGCGCTGAAACCGAAAACAGCGCTCGACGCCGGTGACGCCGCGCCGTACACGCTTGAACCGTCGCTGGACTCGTTCGGGCGCGTCCTGGGTGTGAACAACTTCGGCCAGTACTTCCTGAACAGCGTGATCGTGGCGTTGGTGGTTGTGGTGCTGTCCACCATCCTCGCGTTCCTCGCGGCCGTCGCGTTGACCCGATACAACTTCAAAATGCGTACCAAGCTGCTGATCATCATCCTGGTCTCGCAGATGGTTCCAGTTGAAGCCCTGACCATTCCGCTGTTCTTCCTCCTCCGGAACGCCGGCGAGGCCATCCCGTTGGTGGGCCTGAACCAACTGGGATCGCTGGTCCTGGTGCATGTTGGTTTCAGCATTCCGTTCGCCATCTGGATGCTTCGTGGATTTGTGGCGGCGGTTCCTCTGGAAGTTGAGGAGGCCGCCCGTTTGGACGGTGCCAGCAGCTTCCGGTTTGTCCGCTCCATCCTGTTCCCCCTGGTGGCGCCGGGCGTGGTGGCATGTTCGGTGTTCTCGTTCATTTCCACGTGGAACGACTTCCTGTTCGCTAAGACCTTCATCATTTCCGCCCAGGAGAACCAGACGCTGCCCATGGCATTGCTGACATTCTTCAAGCCCGACCAAAACGATTGGGGCGCCATCATGGCCGGCTCGGTCATCATGACCATTCCCGTGCTGATCTTCTTCGTATCAGTCCAGCGCAAGCTTGTATCCGGACTGGCTGGGGCGGTGAAGGGATGAGCGCGCTTCACCAGCTGGTCCCGGCGCCGTGGGCCTTCTCCGCGGGGACCGGCGAATTGGAGCTCGACGCCGGCGCAACCTTGGGTGCGGATCCTGCGTTCGCCGGTACCCGCCGCTGGTTGGCCCGGGCTTTGGGGGCAGCCACCGGTTGGGACCTGGCTCCCGCGCCGACCGGCGGGGCGGACATCCGCCTCCTGCTTGACCCAGCGCTCGACGCCGAGGCGTACCGCTTGGAGGTGAGTGACGCCGTCGTGATTTCTGCTGGCGGTGCCGCGGGTGCGTTCTACGGTGCGCAGACGCTTCTGCAGTTGATGGGGGCGGCTGCGCTGCGGCAGGCTCCAGTTGGGTCTGTTGAGGGGTGGCCGGTTCCGCGGGTTTCTGTGGAGGACAAGCCGAGATTCGGCTACCGCGGAACCATGCTGGACGTCGCGCGGCACTTCATGCCCAAGGACAACGTGCTGCGGTTCATTGAGGTGATGGCGATGCACAAGCTGAACGTGCTGCACCTTCACCTCACGGACGATCAGGGCTGGCGGATCCAGATCAACCGCTATCCCAAGCTGACTGAAACGGGCGCTTGGCGACGTGAATCGTCGCTTGGCTCCTGGCGTGCAGGCGTTTTCGACGGCCGCCCGCACGGTGGTTTCTACACGCAGGAAGACCTTCGCGAGATTGTGGGCTTCGCCGCTGAACGGCACATCACCGTCATCCCCGAGGTCGACGTTCCAGGCCACAGCCAGGCGGCCATCGCGGCCTACCCGGAGCTTGGCGCGGGTGACGGGCCTGTGGAGGTGTGGACACGCTGGGGCATCAACGAGACCGTTCTGGAAATTTCCGAAACCTCGCTTGAGTTCTACCGCAATGTGCTGGACGAGGTGGTGGAGATCTTCCCCTCCCCGTGGATAAGCCTCGGCGGCGACGAAGTGCCCCTGACGCAGTGGCAGGCCAGCGCCAAGGCCCAGGCGAAGGCCGCAGAACTGGGCTTGGATGACGTTTCCGGTCTGCACAGCTGGTTCGTGGGGCAGTTGGCGTTGCATGTGAAGGGCCACGGCCGCGCCACGTCCGTCTGGGATGAAATCGGCGACGGCGGCCTTCCGGACGGTGCGCTCGTCGCGTCCTGGCGTGGATACGAGGGCGGCATTGACGCCCTCCGCAACGGCTACGACGTGGTGATGTGCCCCGAGCACAAGCTTTACCTCGACCATCGCCAAGCGGATGGCGACGACGAACCCGTGCCGGTTGGATTCGTGACCACGCTTCAGGCCGTCTACGAGTTCGAGCCGCTGCCTGGTCTTGAAGGCACGGACTTCCCGGGCCGCCTGCTCGGTGCCCAGGCCAACATCTGGACCGAGCACCTGGACTCACCGCGCCGCGTGCAGTTCGCAGCGTTCCCGCGACTCAGTGCGATCGCCGAAGTGTTCTGGTCCAACCCGGAAGGCCGGGACTACGATGAATTCCTAACCCGACTCACAGGCTCCCACGTGGCACGGCTTGATGCCATGGGCGTGGAATACCGGCCGTTGTCCGGTCCGATGCCGTGGCAGCAGCGCCCTGGTGTTGAGGGTTGGAAGCGCGATTACGACGCCGAGCAGCTTGTAAGGAACTGAGTGACTATTGAAGGCAAGGATGCCCGGAACTCCTCGGCATCACTCCGCAAAGCGTTGGCTCTGCTCTCCGTCGTGTCAGAGGAGCCCGGCAACGGTGATGGGCTGGCGCTCGTGGAGCTCGCCCGCCTCTCCGGCTTGAACAAGAGCACGTTGTTGCGCCTGGCCGCACCACTGCTGGAGGAGAACCTGCTGGAACGGGATCACGAGACGGGCAAGTTCCGCCTGGGCCATGGCTGTTTGCGCCTGGGCCAGTCTTATCTTGACCGTGTGGATCTGCGCAGTGTCGCCAACGGTGAGCTTCGGAGCCTCATGCGTGCCACGGAAAGCACCTGCCACTTGGTGGTGCTTTCCGGGCACGACGTGGTTTACCTGGACAAGGTGGAGGACGAGGCCACGGTGCGCATGGCGTCGCGGGTAGGCGCAACCATGCCGGCCTACTGCACTGCTGTTGGCAAGGCCATGCTCGCCTTCAGTCCCGAGGAAGTGGTGGGGCCGATCCTCGCCTCCGAGCTCCACCCGCTCACAGAGAAGACCATCACGGATCCGGCGCTGTTGCGGGCTGATTTCGAAGCCATCCGGCGGCGGGGCTATTCCATTGATGATCGGGAGAACGAGCCGGAGGTGCGCTGTGTCGCCGCGCCGATCTTTGGCCACGACGATCACGTAGTGGCAGCCCTGTCCGTATCTTCGTTGTCGTCGCGTATGACCGCTAAGCGTGTCCGCGAGGTCGGGCCGATGGCTGCGGAGACAAGCCTCCGGATTTCCGCCAAGCTCGGTTCGCGCCGGGCATCCGCGAAGCTGGCGAAGCTCGCATGAGTATTACTGCATCTGAATACTTCCGCGCCAAGCTACGGTGCGAAATCGACGTCATGGAAGTGGCTGAGTCCGAGCCCGGTTCATTGGTTGTGGTGGACACCCGCCGTCGGTCTTCGTGGGACCACGGACATATTCCCGGATCGGTACATATTCCAACGGCCCGGATTGCTGTGCTGGCCGCTGATCTCGTCCCGGCTGATTCACAGGTGGTGGTGTATTCCTGGGGCCCGGGGTGCAACGGCAGCACGTTTGCCGCGCTGGCCTTCGCTGAACTCGGGTACGCCGTCAAGGAAATGATCGGCGGCATCGAATATTGGATCCGGAACGGACTGCCTGTGGAAACAGCAGCGGGTGTCGTCCAAAGTACGCCGGATGCGCTGGTGACAGCACACACGGCCTGAGTTGAAGCGGGGGCATGATGGCGGTTTTCGTACTGATACACGGCGGTGGTTCCACCGCGTGGGACTGGCATCTGGTCAGCCCACTGCTTGAAGCGTCCGGACATGGTGTGGTGGCCGTCGACTTGCCCATCGAAGATGTTGATGCCGGACTCGAGGACTACACCCGCGCAGTGGCGGAAGCAGTTGGTGATGCCCGGCACACCATCGTGGTGGGGCACTCGCTGGGTGGCTTCACGGCACCCTTGGCCTGCGAAGAGCTCCACTCCGACGGTTTGGTGTACCTCTCGGCAATGATTCCGATGCCGGGCGAGACCTTCGGCGACTGGTGGACCAACACAGGACATGACCGCGAGACCATCCCCGAAGAGCCATATTTCAATCTCGTCCCTACAGATCTAGCACAGCAGGCCGCCGACAGGGAGCGCGACCAGCAAGGTGCCTGGATGTCAGGACCTTGGCCAGGCAACCATCCGGACGTGCCGACCTTGGGGATTCTGTGCCGTGACGATCTGTTCTTTCCACCGTCGTTCATGACGCGCCAAATTCGCGACCGTCTGGGAACCGAACCGGTAGAGAT
This sequence comes from Arthrobacter sp. AK01, assembly GCF_021109375.1. NCBI lineage: Bacteria > Bacillati > Actinomycetota > Actinomycetes > Micrococcales > Micrococcaceae > Arthrobacter > Arthrobacter sp. AK01. Next base: position 9,877 of record NZ_JAJOHP010000072.1, on the reverse strand, counting down.
CCCTGGCGGTCACTACGCCACACTGAGCCATCCGGCCGCCGTGGCCGCGGTCCTGAACGACTTCGCCCAGCAGATCGCTGGAAGCAAGGTGCGCGAGAACTAGCTCGAATATGATCGGGGGTGCAGCATCGCACAAGGAGGACCTCCATGACAGCCACCTCGATCAGCGAGTACATCGACCAGTACGACGGCGACGTGCGGCAGCGGTTGTTGGCCGTGTACGACATGATCCGCTCGGCCGTGCCGGACGACGCGGTGGAATCGATCAGTTGGCGCATGCCCACCTTCAAGCTCGGCACCGAGCCGCTGTTCTTCTTCACCGGAACAAAGCAGCACATCGGGTTCTACCCGACCCCGGACGCAATCGCGCATTTTTCGGTGGAGCTGGCCGACTATGGAACCACCGGGCACGCCATTAAGCTGCCCCATAAAACCCCGCTCCCCACCGAGCTGATCCGCGACATCATCGCGTGGCGACTTCAGCAGCTGCCTTCCGGCGGGGCTTGAGTTACTCGCCGATGCGTCACCAATAGGCTGCGTCACCTATAGAAGGACCGCTTCCATGTGGCCACCGGCGAAGGCCTCATGCCCGAATCGTACGAGGCACCCCGCGAGCGTTAGCGGCACCGCATAGGCTTGGACCATGCTGACCCTGGTCCTTGGACTTCTCTTCGCGGGCCTCTTCCTTGCCTCGTTTCAGTCGGATCGGCGCCGGCTCCGGAATGGCGTGCTCCTGCTGGTAGCGGCGTGGTTCCTGCTGCAGGCCCTCCTGGACTTCCTGATTGACCTGAACCCTTGGTTCGAGTGGCTGAACCTGGTGGTTTTGGTGGTGCCCGTGGTGAGCATCTTCGTCTTTGCCGGCTTCCTGATCGCCAACGGGATCACCATGGTCCGCAGGGAAGGCCCCGGCATCAGCAGTTTCCTGCCGATGGCTGTGGGAATGGCGGTGTTCCTCGCGCCGGTTGTCGCCTTCCTTTTCGTGCTGAGCGGGCAGCCTGTGTTGGCCGGCCTGGCCGCGTTGGCGTTCTTCCTTTGCGCCTATTTGGGATGCGCGTTCGTGGTGTTCCTGGGGTATGCCTTGGTCTATTCCAGGATGCGCTTCACTCCGAACCCGGCAGCGGTGATCGTCCTGGGCTCCGGCTTGATCGACGGCAAGGTCCCGCCTTTGCTCACCGCGCGCCTGAACAAGGCTTTGGAAATTTACGACGGCGTCACACCGGTCAGGCCCGTCCTGGTGCCTTCCGGGGGCCAAGGCCCGGATGAGCCGCGGCCGGAGTCCTCGGCAATGAAGGATTACCTGGTGGCCAAGGGCGCCGCTTCCGGCGACGTGTTGGAGGAGGACAAGGCCACCACCACCCGGGAAAACCTCGCGTATTCCGTTGCGCTGCTGGCCGAAAAAGGTGTCCAGGGGCCGCTTCTGGTGTGTACCAACAACTACCACGTGCTCCGCGCCGCCCTCCTGTCCCGTCGGCAGAAGATCAACGCGGAGGTGGTGGGTGCTCCGACTGCCAGGTACTTTGTGCCCAGCGCGTTCCTCCGGGAGTTTGTGGCCGTGATGAGGGACAACCGCCTGACGAACATCATTCTTTGCCTGCCGATGTTCGGGATTGCCCTGCTCATCACGGTCGCACTGATGAACTCCCCGGTGGTGTGACTCTTACCTAAGGTTTAGAGTTCAGGGTTTGGGGAGTCCCGTAGTGAAGGTGTGGCTCCATTCAGTGGTGGCGCCTGCAGTGAGGACGTACCCCTTCATGGGCGCGGCGGTAACGGTCACCGTTCCAGCGGGTTTCCTGTACGTCCCGCCGGCGATTTCCTGGCCGTCCACCAGGTAGGCCACGCCCTCGACCGACGGAACAAGGTACGAGTCCTGACCCTTGCCGGGCCGGTCCGTGAAGGTGACCGCTGCCGGCGTCGTGGTGTCATACCGGAGGCCGAAGCCCAATGGCAGGAGGACGCCGTCGCCGTCGGCTTCAGGGATGTTGACCGGAAGCTTGCCGCCGGGGTTGACTGCACCGGAGATGGCACGGACCACTCCGTGGAAGTTGACCTTGTTGACTCCATAGCTGTTGAGCACGGCGTCGGCGCCGGGGAAGACGCTGATGTCGTAGGGATTGCGTGTGGCGACGACGATCACAGGTGTTCCAGTTGCCACCAGTTCTGCCACCATCTGCTGTTGTGCTGCGTTGGCGCTGGCGTTGTAAGAGGTGAAGACGACGGCGTCCACGCTGCCCGCGGCGGCAACGGCCCGGGCACGGTAGGCGGCGGAGGGTGAGCTTCCGTTTTCGTAGTCCTCTGTGACCGTGAAGCCCTGCTCTTTGAGCATGGGACCCGCAATTTCGGGGCGTCCCGAACCGGCGCCCACCATGAGGACAGAGCTGCCGGAAGCCAGCGGCAAGACCTGTTCCTGGTTGCGGAGCAAAGTCACGGCGCGGTCGGAAATCAGGTTGGCGGTGGCCAGGTTGCCGGCCGTGCCAACGAGCTGATCCACGGTGGCGGGATCTGCCAGCGGCTGCTCGAAGACGCCCCGCTTGACCTTCCACTCGAGGATTCGTCGAACGGACTCATCGAGGCGTGATTCGGTGATCTCACCGGACTCGACGGCGGCACGAACCCCAGCGAACGACGCGTCCACGTCGGGGGAGTTGAGGAGGATGTCGGAGCCGGCCTGGATTGCCTTGACGGCGATTTCTTCCTGGGGCCATTCGGCAGCCATCGCGGCCATGTCCAGGGCGTCCGTGGTGACCAGGCCCTTGAACCCCAGCTCATCACGGAGCAAGCCGGTGAGCACCTTGTGGGACAGGGTGCCGGGCATCTCGGGGTCGATGGCTTCCACAATAATGTGTGCCGTCATGACCATGTCCACCCCGCCGTCAATGGCGGCTTTGAACGGCTTCAGGTGCTGGTTCAGGGTTTCCCGGTCGTAGGTGACGGTGGGCAGCCCGTAATGGGAATCCACTGAGGTGTCACCGTGGCCGGGGAAATGCTTGGCTGCCGCGCCAACGTTGTGTTCCTGCAGGCCATCGATCTGGGCAACCCCGAGTGCGCTGACCAAGGCAGGGTCTTCTCCCATGGACCGGATGCCGATGACCGGGTTGTCCGGGTTGGAGTTGAGGTCCAGCACGGGCGCGAAGTCAACGTTGATGCCCATGGCACGCATCTCCGAGCCCAGGATTTTGCCCTGTGCCCTCGCCAGGTCCGCATCTGCCGTGGCTCCGAGCGCCATGTTGCCCGGGAGGACCGTGGCCGGTGATCCGATACGGGCAACCAGGCCGCCTTCCTGGTCGATGGTGACCGCCAGGGGAATCCCCGTCCCGTCCTGGCGCAGCGCAGTCTGTTGCAGGCCGTTGGACAGCCCGGCCACCTGCTGGGGGTTGTTGGTGTTTCCAGACCACGCAAAGTAGAGGACGCCGCCAAGGTTGTACTTTTCCACCACCTCGGCTGGCGTATTGACGCCGTACCGCTCTTGGTTGCTTGCCGCCATGGAGGTGTCATCTGCCGATGAGCCGTACACATGGGTCCACGTCATCTGGCCGATCTTTTCGTCCAGCGACATGCCTGAAATCATCGCCTCGATGTCAGGTGAGGCGGCGACCGTCGTCGTACGCGCGGTGGTGGGCACGGCGGCCACTGCGGCGCCCGCGCCAGCCATTACCCCCGTGCCCGTCATGAGCAGTGCCGTGGCGGCGGCCGTCATCAAGGTTGTTCCTTTTCTGTGCATGCGAATCCCAATCCCAATCGTGAGTATTCCGGTTGGCCTAGCGTGGCCCGTTGTAGAGGAGATATTGGCGGGTATCGCGGACGAACTGACCCAGTTCCGCCCGCCAGCTTTCCGTGATGGTCCGGGCGTCAGCGCCGGCGTCGAGCTGTTCGGCAAAGCGCGCGGACCCGCTGAGCAGTCCCATCCAGCGCCCTCCGTCGCCACGCCAGGCGAAACCTGGATAGAGGCGCTTGGCTTCGACCAGCATGTGCGTGCCGATTTCCAGCGCTTCAACCCGCGAAGCATCCGTGATGTGCACCTGTACCCCTCCACAGACGAGGCCCTGGTTCTTCGAAAGCGTCGGCTGGAAGTAGGCCTCGCGGAAAGTGACGCCGGCAAGGCCCTTGCTGTTCAGCGCCTCCGCCCAGCGGTAGTCCACATAGGGTGCGCCGATGAGCTCGAACGGCCGGGTCGTCCCGCGGCCTTCGGACATATTGGTGGCCTCGAAGAGCGCAGTTCCCGGGTACAAGGCAGCCGTTTCCGGAGTGGGCATGTTGGGGCTCGGCAGTATCCATGACGCACGGCTGTCCGGGCCGGTCATCTCACGGCGCCAACCTTGGACCTCGACGACGTGAAGGTCCTGGAGAGGCCTGAGGCCGGCGGCCGGCAAGTGCACGGCGTTGAAATACTTGGCGAGTTCGCCGACGGTCATGCCGTGCTGGAGCGCGATCCCCAGCTTTCCCACTCCGGACTCGAACCCGGGTTGAAGGACGGGGCCCCGTGCCTGGCCCCCAACCGGATTCGGACGGTCCAGGACGACGAACCTGGCACCCGTCCGGGATGCCGCCTGCATGGCACCCCACATCGTCCAGATGTAGGTGTAGAACCGCGCCCCGACGTCCTGGATGTCGAAGCAGATGGTATCCACGCCGGACTTTTCGTAGAAGCCCACGTAGTCGGCCACCTCGGCGCCATAAGAGTCATAGACGGTGATCCCGGTGCGGGGATCAACGGAGGTCCCTTCGCTGGCGCCATCCTGGGCGGTGCCGCGGAAGCCGTGTTCCGGGCCGAAGACCGCGGCCACCTCCACGTCCTTGTCCGCCATATCGTCAACGATCGAGCGGAAGTTCTCCAGGACTCCGGTGGGATTGGTGATGACTCCCACCCGGCGGCCGGCGAAGATGATCCAGTTGTCGGCGGCGGCAATGTCGGCGCCATTGACTGTGGCTCCCGGCTTTCCGGGGCGGTCGGCCTGAGGGGCGGCGGCGGCGCTTGGCGCGAAAGGTGCGACGACGGCGGCAGCGGCGGCCAGCCCCGAGGCATGGATGAGTTTTCGGCGGTTGAGTGTCATGGGGAGCCTTTCCTGATGAGCAGAAGTGCATGACAACTTTTGTGACTTGGATTACATCGACCGTATTCGCTCACTGGGATTGCGTCAATCGTTTACCTTTGTGCGAGCTGTTGTGTAACTTATTTACATGCGCTGCCTGCGGCTGCGGGTCGGCCCGGGACGCCAGGAAGGAAACACCATGGAACACGCAGAAAGCGCGCAGTTGTCACGGACTGTGCTGGTGCGGATCCGTTCCGCCTTGCCAGCGCTGCGCCCCTCCGAGCGGGCTGTCGCCGAGTTGGTCCTGGCGGATCCTTCCCGGGCGGCCATGATGTCCATTGGTGACCTTGCCGAGCAGGGTGGAACGTCCACCACGTCAGTGGTCCGCTTCTACAAGAAGGTGGGCTACCGCGGCTACTCGGACCTGCGCCTCGACCTTGCCCGGGAGACCGCCCGCGAGAGCCTGGCCCACAACGTGTCGGCAGAGGTCTACGAAGACATCAACACGTCCGACTCGCTGCGCGACATCGTTTCCAAGATTGCCTTAAACGAGACCATGTCCATCGCAGATACAGCGCAGGTGCTGGACGTCGGCAAGCTCGCTGAGGCAGTTGACGCGATCTCCCGCTCGCGGAAGGCCGATATCTTTGGAGTTGGCGCAGGAGGCCTGGTTTGCCAGGACTTGCAGCAGAAACTGCACAGGATCGGCGTGACGTCCTTCAGCTGGTCAGACCCCCATGGCGCCTTGGCCTCTGCAGCGCTCCTGGACGACGACGGCGTTGCTGTCGCCATCTCGCATTCGGGGACCACCGTGGATACGGTCGACTTCCTGCTGGCAGCAAAAGCGGCAGGAGCCACCACCATTGCCATCACCAACCATGCCAACTCGACCTTGGGGCGGGCGGCCGATATTGTGCTGGCCACCGCCGCGCGCGAGACGCCTTTCAGGTCCGGTGCGATGGGCAGCCGGATCGCCCAGATGATGGTTGTGGACTGTCTCTTCGTGGGAGTTGCCCAGCGCTCCTACGAATCATCGGTCACGGCACTTCAAAAAACGCACGCTGCTGTCCAGGGCCGGAAACTGCCGCGGGCCAGTTCAACCGACTAGGTCCCGACGCCGCGGGCTACTGCTAGTGGACGGGCTCGCTTTCCTTGTCCTCGGCTTGCAGTTCACCCGGCTTCAGCATCGATCCCGACTTGATGGCAAGTACCCCTGAAAGAAGTGCTGCCAGGAGTATCGAGGCAAAGGCCATGAATGAGGACACGCCCATGAGGAAGGTGGCGACGGCAAGACTGAGGGGGCTCGACACTGTTTCCAAGAATTGGACGGCGGTCATGGTCTTGCCAAGATCGGACGCGGGGATCTGTTGGTGAATGAGGGAAGTGCGCCCAATCGTCCACGCAATGCCGCCCGTGCAGACAACGAACAGCGCACCCGCAACGGCAATCCACGACGGGATGAAGAAGAGCAAAGCTCCTCCTGCCATAAGCCACGAGGAACGTTGCATCAACAGGTTCGGTTGCCAAGCGGAGACCAGGCCGGACAATATTGACCCGCAGAACAGTCCCGCAGCCGCAGCCGCGCCGACGATTCCCACTTCCGTAGTAGAGCCTCCAAGGCCAACTGACGTCTGGAAGATCGCGAGCGTGGACAGCGGGGCGGACAGGAAGCCGATGAGGACAACGGTTCCGGCAAAGCGCCACCAACCATTGACTTGGGAGAGTCTTCGGTACCCGGCTGAAAGATCCTTGAAGAAGCCGGGGCGGTCAGGTTGCCTGGTAGGGCGGTCCGGCCACGGCAGAAAATTCATGATCATTGCGATGACGGTAAAGGACACCGCGTCCACGGCCAGCAACCACCAGGGGCCCCAAACGGCACTCAGGGCGCCGCCGATGGCCGGTCCCACAATGGAAGCGGAAGTCCACGCAGTGGACACTGATGCGTTGAACTTGGCTGTGCCTTCGCCGTACATTTTCGGAATGGCCACGAAGGTGGCTGTTCTGGCGAACATGTCGAGGCTGCCGCGCAGGAACGCGCCGAGCACCAGAACCCAGAAGGGTGTGTGCCACGGGCCGATAAGCAGCGCCATCGCGGCAACAACCAGTGCCTGGCCCCAATAGCCAATGTGGGTCATGGTGCGGGGCGACATGCGGTCAGCGAGTCCGCCGATGAGTACTCCAGGGAAGGCCTTGGGCAGCTGTGATGCCACGGCCACGATGGACATCTGGGCGAGGCTGCCGCTCGTTTGGAGGACTATGAGGGGGAGTGCGATGTTGTACGCGCCGCCACCCAGCGAATTCACCCACATTCCGGTCAGGTGGAGACGTCTCTGCCATGTCTTTGCCAGCGACAATTTAATCACCTCGGGATGCGCGGAGAATGATTGCGAGATCGGGCTGCTTTTCCGTCGACACCATCAACCATTGCATGAGTGGGGCCTGCCAAAAGCTGATATTCCACGTGCGGGCAATAATCATATGGAATATGGTGGTGCAGCATGGAACCAGGATCCGGAACCTGCCGGGGAGGACCAATGCCAGTGGGAGTGCGAGAAATTCAAGAAATGGAATGAGTCGGGTCATTGCCCGAACAGGCAGGTCAAATCGCTCCTGCGCAAATGGGTGGCCGGCCGATGCCTTCAAATGCCGGTGGTAAATATGGTTGGCGTCGCCACGATGGACCCAGGCGTCGAAACCGTGGATGAGCTTGGATAAGCCTGCCTGGGTGTAGGGCAGGTACAGGGCCACGCGCGAGACGGAGAGCGGCAGGCTGGCCGGCTGCCTGTTCGCCGGCGTGGACAGCTGACTTGTGAGAAGTACGACCTCGATAAACGTGTCGTAAGGCCAACGCCCTGGAAGTGACCGGGCATCCGCGGCGCGAGTCCCCAGGAACACTCCCAGAGCTGTCCGCCGAAGCCACGGCGCGTGCCTTGCGCCAGGCCCGCTGTACACCTCGCTCGTCGCCGCGGCCGCCAACAGGAGGGCAGTTGCCGCGCGTCGGGCAGCCCACTGCTTGCGGGCATCAGAAACTGGATCCGCATCCACGTCCGTCGAAGCAACTGCGGCCCTGTAGTCCTGCGCTGCCGCCGGACCTGGGCGAAGCGTTACCGCCAAGGCGGCGACGATCCACACTCCAGCAGCACGAACCTGCCGGGACGTGACTGATCTAGCGCGAAATCGACGGAACATAGGTGTACACGACTTCCTTTTCCTCAGGCATTCCCCGAACGGTGGTCTCCACAAGAATGTCCATCCTGCCCAGTGGAATGTTGGGCAGATGGGCGGGTGCCCGGACCTCATCGAAAGGTTTCCACCTGTTTCGGCGAAGACGGTTCTCAATTCTCTGGCAAAGGACGCGCTTTGGTTGCTCGTCAGCAGCCATGAAAATGTTGGCGAACATTGCCCCGGCCCGGAAGAACTGGGTTGGCAGGCAGTTGGCGGGACCGCACGTGACCACGGTTCCGTCCGACAGGTGAAATTCGACCGCGAAGCGTGACACCCGGTCCCCGAACTTTGCGTTGAACATGTTGTTGGATGCGATGGGCCAGAAGTTCCTGTTGGCGATGGTGGCACCGAGGGATGCGACTACGTAGGCGCCAGTCAGGGTCACCAGCACCTTCCCTGGATCGCAGTCAGGAACACGCAGCACAGCGCTTGTTCCTGGCGAAATCTTCGAACTCGGACGACAACTCCAGGGAGTCGAACACCAGCCTTCTGCCGTCCAGGTTGGTGGATCCAGTGAGCAGGTAACGGAACACCTCCATAGCGGCAATGGAGGCCACGATGGCGTTCAGGGGGCCAAAGCTTGGGGCTTGGTATGCAGTATTGAGGTTTGCCGTGGTGAGCGACGCCCTGGAGTTGGTGCGTACGTCGTTGTCAGTTGCTGCGCATTGCAGGCAAGGGGTTGTGCCGGGCCTGACAACTGGTCCCACCACGCCGCGCGTGTCCTGGTATCCGGCACAGGTGAACGGCGTGCCGGTGGCGATGGAGGCCTCGTTGGACCACTCAAGCACTTCCTGGGGCGTGTCTGCGGATACCACTACGAAGTCTGCGTCCTGAAAGATCGGCAGAAGATCTTCAACGCCGGAGATCATGGCCGCGACTTCAACCGTGTTGGTGGCCGGAGCCCGAAGCTGAAGGTTCCGTGCGGCGGCTTCGATCTTCGAAGCGCCAACGTCTTGTGCCGTAAAGAGGTATTGCCGGGTGAGGTTGCTTTCTTCCACTGTGTCGCCGTCGACCAGCATGATGACCCCCACCCCCGCTGTTGCGAGCTGCATGGCCACATTCGTGCCGATGCCTCCAACGCCGATGAGCGCGACTTTCCGGCTGCGCAGCAGATCGCTTGCGCCCGGACCTGTGCCGTGGGCAAGTTCGAAGTAGAGATCGTGGCGGCTGTACCGGCCGGTGAGGTCGAACCTGTACGGGACCAGAATGTCAGCCTCGATGAGCTCCTCAACGATCTGCCCGGAGTCGCCACCAAGCAGGTCCTGTGCCTTGGCGCCCAAGTCATCCAGCGTCCGGGGGTGCGATGCAAAGCCGAGCAATTCGGCGAGCCCAGGCGGGGCGTCCTCAATTTCAATTGCGTTGGGCGGTGCCAGTCCGATGTGTACGGCCGTCTCCGTTGTCACAACCGGGAGGGACTGTTTGAGTGAGTAGGTAGTGGCTGCCAATTCTTGCCTCCAATGATGAGTGGGGACCACGCCAGTCTCTTATAAACAACTGACGCTGCCGACGACGGAGAGAGTGTAGATCTCGGTGGTCGCCGTATCATTAAAAAAAAAGGGGGGGGGGGGGGGGGGGGGGGGGGGGGGGGGGGGGGGGGGGGGGGGGGGGGGGGGGGGGGGGGGGGG
>NZ_JAJOHP010000071.1:0-22856 GCF_021109375.1 Arthrobacter sp. AK01 | reverse complement strand
CCCACCCCGCAAACGTAGATGTCGAGTGGTCTGGTGGGCTCGGATTTGTGTATAAGACACAGACATCGACCCCCACCAACCACCCCGACGCAACCACCACCACACACCCCACAGAACATGAACCCGCGCGACAGAGGTGAGCGATGAGGACTGACTCAACAAACGGTGTGTTGGTCCAGGCCTGAGGCTGGGTGCGTCCGGTTGTGCTGCGTAGGTCCAAGTTGTGCCAGGGCAAAAGAAGCTGCCCGGCAAACTGCCGAGCGGGAGGCAACCCGTTGGGTCGTACGCGTGTATGCCCTTGGGGCGTTCGTGTCTTCCTAGGACTCTCAGGGCCAGCCTGTGAGGCTGTTTTCTGCCGCGGAGCCGCCTAGGCTGAAACTCAAACCTTGCTGACCCTGCTCAGCAGCTGAATCGACAGGGCGACAAGGTCTACGCCCAGCCACAATCAAGGAGCACACCATGAGGATTGCCGTCACCGGCGGAAGCGGAAAACTGGGCAGGAGCGTGGTCCGGCGACTCACGCAGGATGGCCACAAAGTGCTCAACATCGACCGTGCCGGCACCCGCGGCAAGGGCTACGTCAACGTGGATCTCCGCAACTACGGGCAGGTCCTGGACGTCATCATGGGCCTGGATGACCAACATGACGGCCTGGACGCAATAGTTCACCTAGCTGCCATCCCGGCCCCGGGGCTGGCCCCCGACGCCGCGATTTTCGAGAACAACATGGTCTCCACCTACAACGTCTTCCAAGCGGCACGGCGGGCGGGCATCAAAAAGGTGGTCTATGCCTCCAGCGAGACCGTACTGGGCCTCCCCTTCGACGTCGTCCCTCCCTACATTCCCGTGGACGAGGAGTACGCGGCCCGACCGGAAAGCACCTACTCCCTGGTCAAGCACCTCGAAGAGCAGATGGCGATCCAGCTCACCCGATGGGACCCGGAGCTGAGCATCACGGCGCTGCGCTTCTCCAACGTCATGGACCCGGAAGACTACGACGCCTTTCCGTCCTTCGACTCCGATGCAACTCTGCGCAAGTGGAACCTGTGGGGCTATATCGATGCCCGGGACGGTGCCCTCGCCGTAGTCCGCGCCCTCGAGCACGGGGAACCGGGCTTCGAGACCTTCATCATCGCGGCGGCCGATACTGTGATGGGCCGAAGCAGCGCCGAACTGGCCGCGGAAGTCTTCCCCGGCGTCGAGGTCCTCAAGGAACTGGGGCAGCACGAAACGATGCTGTCCATCGACAAGGCGCGAAGGATGTTGGGCTTCGAACCGGAGCACAGCTGGCGCAACGTCCACTCCAACCGCACCACGCCAACCGAAGATTGACCCCTGTCCCCTGACGCGCGACGACCCACCCCTTAACCGCAGTTTCCTGCAAGCACTCGTAAAGGGATGGGCCGGCGCAGCTTGGAAGCGTCAGATCATTGTCATGACCATGGCGGGATCGGACAGGATAGCTCCGAGGTCAGCGAGGAACCGTGAACCCTGCTCGCCATCCACCAGGCGGTGGTCGAAGGACAGGCTCAGCGACATGACCTGCCGGACGGCGAGTTCGTCGTTGACCACCCAGGGAGCTTTACGCACAGCGCCCAGGGCGACGATGGCGGCTTCACCTGGATTGAGGATGGGTGTCCCGGCGTCGATCCCGAACACGCCAATGTTGGTGATCGAGAGGGTGCCACCGGAAAGATCCGACGGCGACGTCTTGCCTGCACGTGCCGTGTTGGTCAGTTCAGTCAGTGCCGTGGCGAGTTCACGCAGCGTCAGTTGGTCTGCGTCCTTGATGTTCGGGACGGTCAGGCCGCGGGGCGTTGCAGCCGCAATGCCAAGGTTGACGTAGTTGAACTGGACAATCTCCTGGTTCGCCTCGTCCCAGCGTGAGTTAAGCGTGGGATGACTGCGCAGCGCCACCAAGATGGCCTTGGCCGCGATGGTCAGCGGCGTCAGCTTGAACCCATCGAACGCCTTGTTGCCCTTGAGCCTGCCCAGCAACTCCATGGTTGCTGTGACGTCGATGGTCAGGAACTCTGTAACGTGCGGCGCGGTGAACGCGCTCTGGACCATGGCGGCGGCAGTGAACTTCCGCACACCCTTGATGGCTGTGCGTGTTTCCCGCCCGCCCCTCACTGGTTGAGCTTCGGATGCGGTTTCCGGAGGACCCGTGAAGGCTTGGACGTCCTCGCGGGTGATGAGCCCGCCGGGTCCCGTGCCCGGAACCTGTTCCAAGTCGACACCAAGGTCGCGTGCCAGCTTGCGCACGGGCGGGGTGGATCGGGGCCTTTCGGCGCCTGCCGTTTCTGATTCCGGCGCAGCGACGGGCGCCGCCTGTGGTTGCCCAGGGACAGAGGTCCCTGGGCGGGCCTCCTGAACCTGGCCACGGGCGCGCCGGGTCGGCCGGCCGGAATGTTCGACGACGGCACCGTACCCCACCAGGTTCGGCTCACGTTTTGCAGGGGCCCCCACCGCGTCAGCGCCGCCTGCGGCCGCAGAACCAGTCGCGGAAGTCTCGACGGCGGCCCCGTTGCCAGCGGCTGGGGCGCTGCCTCCATTGGAGGATCCGGCGTCGTCCACCTCAAAGGAGACAATCCGCTTACCGACCTCCACCACCGTCCCGGGCTGCTCGTGAAGCGCCGCCACGGTTCCGGCGAACGGAGACGGCAGTTCCACGACTGCCTTGGCGGTTTCCACCTCGGCGATGACTTGGTTCAGGGTGACAGTGTCCCCCACTGCCACCTTCCAACTGAGGATTTCCGATTCCGTCAGGCCCTCGCCAAGGTCCGGCAGCCTGAATTCCTTGATCATGGTGGCGGTCATCCTTCCAGTCCACTCAGCGAGTTTGGGCGGCCCAAGGCGCGGTCGACGCCGTCGAGGATCCTGTCCAGATCCGGCAAATGGTGCATTTCAAGCTTCGAATAGGGGTACGGAACATCGAAACCGGTAATGCGGACGGGGGCAGACTCCAGATAGTGGAAGCAGCGCTCGGTGATGCTGGCAGCAATCTCTGCGCCGAGGCCACCGGACTGGCCGGCCTCGTGGGTGATGACCAGTCGGCCCGTCTTGCGGACAGAAGCCTCCACCACGGGATAGTCCACGGGAGCCAGGGAACGGAGGTCGATGACCTCCACGGAAATGCCTTCATCTGCCGCTGCCATGGCGGCGTCCTTCGCGGTTTTCACCAAAGGACCGTATGCCACCAAGGTCACGTCCGTGCCGGTGTTCACCACAGCAGCCCTGTCCAGGGGAAGGGCTGTGGAAAGGTCAAGGCTTTCGTCCACGTCGCCTTTGTCGTGGTAGCGGCGCTTGGGTTCGAAGTAGAGGACGGGGTCATCGGAGGCAATGGCCTGCTGGATCATCGTGTAGGCGTCCTGCGGATTCGACACAGCTACTACCCGCAGCCCAGAGGTGTGGGTGAAGTACGCCTCAGGCGATTCGGAGTGATGTTCAGGAGATCCGATGCCGCCGCCAAAGGGAACCCGGATGGTGATGGGCATCTTGACCCGGCCCTGGGTGCGGTAATGCATCTTGGCTACTTGGCTGACGATCTGGTCGAATGCGGGGTAGATGAAACCGTCGAACTGGATCTCGCACACGGGACGGTATCCGCGGTACGCCAAACCCACCGCGGTGCCGATAATGCCGGATTCGGCCAGCGGCGAATCGATCACCCGGTGCTTTCCAAAGTCCTTTTGGAGACCGTCCGTGACACGGAAGACACCACCGAGCGCACCGATGTCCTCTCCCATGAGGACCACTTTGGGATCGTTTTCGAGGGACTTGCGGAGGCCGGCGTTGATGGCCCGGGCAAACGTGAGCTTGGACATCAGAGTGCACCTTCCTCGACAGGCTGGTTGAAGCTGTTCAGATAGCGCGAGTAGTGGTCCTTCTGCCGTTCAATCCAGGAATTTGGTGTGCTGTACACGTGGTTGAAAACATCCAATGGCTGCGGGTCCGGCATATCGATGCAACTGGAACGGAGCTCGGCGGCCACGGCATCGGCCTTTGCCTTAACACGGGCGGCCACGTCTTCAGTCAGCAGTCCCTTGGCTTCCAGGAGCTTGTGCAGCCTCAGGATCGGGTCCTTGGCTGCCCAGTCTTCCAGCTCGTTGGGGTCTCGGTACCTGGTGGGGTCATCGGCAGTAGTGTGCGGACCCATGCGGTAGGTAACAGCCTCGATGAAGGTAGGACCGCCGCCCTTGCGTGCCCGATCCAGGGCAACCCGGGTTGCAGCCATGACGGCCAGGACGTCGTTGCCGTCAACCCGCATACTCGGAATACCGAACCCGGTAGGCCTGTCAGCCAATTGAACATGCGATTGGATGCGGACAGGCTCGGAAATGGCCCAGTGGTTGTTCTGGCAGAAGAACACCACGGGGGCCTGGTAGCTGGCCGCGAACACCATGGCTTCGTTCACGTCCCCTTCACTGGTGGCACCGTCGCCGAAGTAGGCAAGAACAGCAGTGCTCGCACCGTCCAGCTGGACGCCCATGGCGTAGCCGGTGGCGTGCAGGCTCTGGGATCCGATGATGATCTGTGGCGTGGCCACGTTGATTCGCTGGGGGTCCCAACCATAGGAGGCATTGCCTCGCCACACTCTGGCGATCTCGGAGAGGTGGGCGCCCCTGACGTATGCCACGCCGCTTTCACGGTAGCTCGGGAAGACGAAGTCGTCGTCGCGCAGCGAGCGGCTTGAGCCGATCTGGGCCGCTTCCTGGCCAAGGAGCGGCGGCCACAATGCCAACTCTCCCTGGCGCTGCAGTGCCGTTGCCTCGGCGTCGATACGGCGGATGACGGTCATGTCCTCATACAGGGAACACAATTGCTCGTCGCCGATGTCCCTAACCCAGACGTCGAATTCTGGATGGCTGATGCGGTCGCCTTCCGGAGACACCAGCTGGAGCAGATCGCCGCCAGTCCGCAGGGGATTTTGTGCACTTTGTCCTGGGCCCGGAGTGCCTTGATGCACTCCCTTGCCCGCCTGATCCGTCAACACAGGTGATCGCAACCTTCCGGCTCGGTTTCGTCGGCGCTGGCTGGACTTGTGATCCTGCCGCAGACCGGCCCTCCGGCACCTTCGCCGGAGTTAATTGTGACCCTACTCACAAGAGGCATCGGGTACAACTACCCCGGCAGAAGTTGAGCATTGTGCCCTGTTTTGAGGGTTGGAGGCGTGCTAATCTTGCGCATTATGCAACCCTTGGATGGCACTGACACCCGGCTCCTTTCGGCCATGGCGAAGGACCCCCGCGGGACAGTGGTTGCCCTCGCCCAAAAGTTGGGTTTGTCCCGCAACACGGTCCAGGCCCGCATGGCCCAACTTGAGAAGAAGCACGCGTTTCTTTCCTTCGAGCGGAGGATCAACCCGGCCGCACTCGGCTACCCGCTGACGGCATTCATCACAGTCCATGTACAGCAGCAAAAACTCGCCTCCCTCGCCCAGGACCTCGCGGACATACCGGAAATCCTGGAAGGTTTTGGCCTGACGGGTTCAGCGGACCTGCTGCTGCGGGTCGTTGCCTTGGACGCGGAAGACCTCTACCGAATCAACGGAAAAATCCTTGGCTGCGACGGCGTGGAACGGACGGATACCGCACTGGCGATGCGGGAAATGATCCCGTACCGGGTGCAACCATTGCTCGGCAGGGGCTCCGGAGCCTGAAATCGCTTCTCACCTGCGGTTATTCCGGGCGTAGTACTTGCCCGGGGAACCTGCATGCGATTTGATGCAAGAGGACGCAACGGGGGCCGGCCAGAGGTCCCCGGCAAGGTGGTGGCGCTGCCGGAGGCTGCCGAAAGGGGCACGATCGTGAGCAACCCGCAAGAACCCAACCAGCCCGGGAACAACCAGCCCGGACAGAACCCTCCCCCGATTCCACCCGGGTACCCGCCGCAGACCGGCGCCTCACCGCAGTGGCAACAGCCGCCGTCGACCACTGCTCCACAGGCGGGCAACCCGCAGTACGCGGCTCCCGGCCAATACCAGCAGAACCCATACCCACAGACCCAGAACCCGTACCCGCAGGGTCAGTACCAACCCGGCCAGTACGCACCTGGCCAATACGGCCAGCAGCCCCCAAGGAAGAGCCGAAAAGTCCTCTGGATCGTGCTGAGCATTGTTGCGGGCGTGATCGTGCTTGCGGTGGTAGGTGTCCTTTTGCTGGTCAACCTCGTGGGCAACGCCACGTCCAAGGCCAGGTCCCTCGCCGACGAATTCACCAATCTTGTGGTCTCCGGGCAATCGGAGCAGGCCTACGACAATTACCTCAGCCAGCCATTAAAGGACGAGCTGGACAAGCAGTCGTTCGTGGACGGCATTGCCAGCCTGGAACTGGATAGCTCGTGCAAGCCCAACTACAACTCGGTGAGCGTGAACAACAACAACGGCAACAACAAGGCCGATCTCTCCGGTACCTTGCAATGCGACGCCAAAACCATTGACCTCCAATACGTCTTCGAAGGCACCAGCGACCTCAAGATGAGCAGCATCCGCCTCCGCCCATAGTTACCGGAAAATATTTCCGGACTTTCACCCATCCACCTGCGCATATGGTCCGAATCACTGCTTGAGAGCCCCACTCGGGGCTCAGCAGGACGGCCGGGAAATCCGGCCACCATCGGAAGGTTCGGACCAATGCGTACTTCGCCCAATCGCTTGATCGCCACCATCTTCGGAGCCGTTTACCTCTTGGTAGGCGTCCTCGGATTCTTCGTCACCTCGGGAGTCGGCTTCTTCGCCACCGAGGGCGCCAACCTGATCATCTTCGCCGTGAACCCGCTTCACAACATCATCCACTTGGCCATTGGCGCTGCGCTGCTTTACTCCGGCATGAACAGCGTCACGCTGTCCAAGTCCGTCAACACGGCCGTCGGTGGCGTTTACCTGCTGGTAGGCATCCTTGGACTGTTCCTTGTGGGCTCCTCGCTGAACATCATCGCCCTCAACGGTGCGGACAACGTCCTGCACCTTGCCAGTGCCGTCGTCCTGCTGGGCGTCGCACTCTCCCAGGACAAGGCCGCTGTAGCTTCCGCCCGCGCCTGAGCAACACCTGAGCCGCGACTGAACACCAACAACGAGCCAGAGGACGGCAACAGCCATGGAACGCAGAAACCACCCCACGCTGAGCGCAGCGACCCTGCTGTTCGTATACTTCGCAGCGATGGCCGCCGGGATGGTCGAGCTTTCCCTTGCTGCCGGGTACCTCACCGGATCCGTGACCTCTGGCCCGGCGATTGCCGGTGCCGCAACCCTCGCAGGAGGCCTGGCCTTTTTGGCCTGGTCACTGTGGGGGCTGCACCGCAACACCTTGGTATTCTCCCGATACGCGCTTCCGGTCCTCGCGGTGGCGGCAGCTGCGCACCTTGCTGCCACCGTCACCGGCGTCACCACCCAACGCTCACTCGATGTGAGCCACTTTGCCGCCCTCGGCCTGACACTCATGGCACTTGCCGGAGCGGGATGGCTGAGGCGGCAGCACAAGACCAACGACGGCGGCGCCCACGGCCAGCCAAGGACCGGGCGGCTTCTGGCAGCCGCGTTCGGAGCCGCCGTCGTTGTTGCTTCAGTTGCAACACCAGGCCTGGCCGCGTCGATGGCGGGACAGCACGCGGTCCCGCACGGTGAGCACGGCCAGGCCCCACACGAGGAAAGCGGCCAGGGCTCCAATCCCGCCCTGGACCCGGGTCACCACCACTAGGCGGTGACCGGACAGGCGCACCATCGACACTGCCCACTGTTGATGGTGCGCCTTGTTCGTGGATCATGGAGCCATGGATCCCATCGAGGCGCTCGACGAAATCTCCTTTTGGCTCGAACGAAGCCAGGCCCCATCCTTCAAGGTCCAAGCCTTCCGGAAAGCGGCCGACGCCGTCCGGCAGCTTCCGCCCGAACAACTGCCGACGCTGATCCGGACGGGACGGATTACCAGTATCAAGGGCATCGGCAACCGCAGCGCAGAAGTCATCACCCAGGCATTGGAAGACAGGGTCCCGGACTACTTGGCCGATCTGCGCGAACGCGGCGCAGAGGCGCTGACATCCGGCGGCGACACCCTGCGGGCCGCCTTGCGTGGAGACCTTCACAGCCACAGCAACTGGTCCGACGGCGGATCGCCGATCGAATCCATGGTTGCCGCCGCACGGACACTCGGCCGCGAATATCTTGCCCTCACCGACCACTCCCCCAATCTCACCATCGCCAATGGACTTAGCGTCGAACGCCTTGAGCAGCAGCTTGGCGTGGTGGAGGGGATCAACTCATCGCAGGATGGCTTCCGGCTGCTCAAAGGCATCGAGGTGGACATCCTTGAGGACGGGACACTGGACCAGACACCCCGCATGCTGGGCCGGCTGGACGTTGTGGTGGCGAGCGTCCACTCCAAGCTTCGGGCTGACAAGAAGACCATGACCAAGCGAATGCTGGGCGGTATCAGCGATCCGCACACCAACGTCCTGGGGCATTGCACCGGCCGCCTCGTCCAGGGATCACGGGGCACCAGGCCCGAGTCCGAATTCGATGCCGCCAAAGTCTTCACGGAGTGCGCAGAGTGGGGTGTCGCCGTCGAGATAAACTCGCGCCCCGAACGGCAGGACCCGCCGGACAACCTGATCAAGCTTGCCCTGGACGCAGGCTGCCTGTTCAGCATCGACAGCGACGCCCATGCTCCCGGCCAACTCGATTTCCTGCAATACGGGGCGGAGCGCGCCGAGGCCCTGGGCGTCCCGAAGGAACGGATCGTCACCACGTGGCCGCTGGAACAGCTGACGGAGTGGCTGAGCCTGAAGAAGTAGGTGCTCAGCGCACGCTGAAAGGGACTCCCCCCCGCGACTGGCAGGAGGAGCCCCTTTTCTTGGTGCGGTGGCGCCTGTTAGTGGTCCACGGCCTTCTCTGCACCGACGCCGGTCAGCGAGCGGACTTCCATCTCCGCCTGCTTGGCCGGATCTTCGCGCCGCTTGTCCAGGACCGTCCCGAGCCACCCCAGGAAGAATGCCAAGGGAATGGACACGATGCCCGGGTTGCTCAACGGGAACAGTGCGAAGTTTGCTCCGGGGATCATGGAGGTCTTTGCGCCCGAGACCACCGGAGAGAAGGTGATCAGCAAGATGGCCGCAGCCAAACCGCCATACATGCTCCACACCGCACCCTGTGTGGTGAACTTCTTCCAGAACAGGGAATAGACAATGGTTGGCAGGTTCGCGGATGCTGCCACCGCGAAGGCCAGTGCTACCAGGAACGCAACGTTCTGGCCGTTTGCAAAGATGCCGCCCAGGATCGCGAGGACACCGATCACCACTACCGTGCGACGTGCAACCTTCACTTCGGTGGTTGCGTCGGCCTTGCCCTTGGAGATGACGTTCGCGTAGATATCGTGGGCGAAGGAAGCTGCCGCGGTGATGGTCAGGCCAGCTACGACCGCCAGGATGGTGGCGAAGGCGACGGCCGAAATAAAGCCAAGGAGCAGTGGTCCGCCGAGGTGGAAGGCCAGCAGCGGAGCAGCGGAGTTCACGCCGCCGGGTGCGGACTTGATGGTTTCAGCACCCACCAGGGCTGCTGCGCCATAGCCGAGCACCAGGGTGAAGAGGTAGAACAGGCCGATCAGCCAGATCGCCCAGACAACGGACTTCCGGGCTTCCTTTGCTGTTGGAACTGTGTAGAAGCGCATCAGCACGTGGGGCAGGGCCGCTGTTCCGAGGACCAGCGCCAAGCCAAGCGACATGAAGTCGAGCTTGGACGTTTCCGTCTTGCCGTACTGCAGGCCAGGGTTGAGGATGTTCGGGTTGTTGGCGGCTTCCGCAGCGGAGCCCAACAGGTTGGACAGGTTGAAGCCATAGATAGCGAGCACCATGGCCGTCATGACGGCGGCCCCGGCGATCAGCAGGATGGCTTTGATGATCTGCACCCAGGTGGTGCCCTTCATTCCTCCGATGAGGACGTACATGATCATCAAGGCACCGACGACGATAATCACCAGCGCCTGTCCACCCCAATCGCTGATGCCCAAGAGGAGCGAAATCAGGCTGCCTGCTCCCGCCATCTGTGCGAGGAGGTAGAAGAAGCAGACCGCCAGCGTCGACAGAGCTGCCGCGATACGGACCGGTCGCTGGCGCAACCGGAAGGAGAGGACATCAGCCATGGTGAACTTGCCGGTGTTGCGCAGCAGCTCCGCCACGAGCAGCAGGGCTACGAGCCAGGCGACGAGGAACCCGATGGAGTACAGGAAGCCGTCGTAGCCGTTGATGGCGATGGCGCCGGTGATGCCCAGGAACGAGGCTGCGGACAGGTAGTCGCCTGCGATGGCGGTGCCGTTCTGCGAACCCGTGAAGGAACGGCCGGCGGCGTAGTAGTCCGCTGCGGTTTTGTTGTTCCGGCTGGCCCGGAAAACGATCACCATGGTGACCGCAACGAACAGGGCAAAGATGCCCATGTTGAGCAGGGTGGTGTCCTTCAGCGCTTCGACATTGACTGCCGGGACCATGGTGTTCATTTGGCTGCCCCGCTGATCACATTGCCGTCCTTATCGAAATCGTGGCCCTCAATCTCGTTGCGGATCTCAGCCGCGATCGGGTCCAGCTTTCTGTTGGAGTAGCTCACGTACCACGCCGTGATGCCGAAGGTGGTGACGAACTGGAGCAGGCCAAGGATCAGGCCGACGTTGATGTTGCCCCAGACCTTGATGGACATGAAGCCGACCGCATAGTCGGCCAAGAGGACATACGCGAAATACCAGAGCAGGAATACGACGGCCATCGGGAAGACAAAGCTGCGGTGCCGCTTGCGCAGTGTCTTGAACCGTTCCGTCTGCTGGACTTCCTGGAAGTCCACGGACGCCGTTGCGTCCTGGGGTTGGGCCTCATTACCCATGGTTCCTCCTGAGTGTGATGTGTCCACATCAGCTGCACATGCGTTGCCAACGTGACTGCAATCACTATCGAACGCGGCCCTGCGCCTGTTCCAGAGGATCGCCCGATGCCGTCGCTCAACGGTTGCGGCGCTGCGCCAAACGGTGGGATGTGAGGGAACATGCGGGACAACAGGCCGCGATGCGGAAAAGTGTCCGGCTACGCTGGCCCTATGCCAGATTCCCCGCTCTTCACAGCCGCCGCGGTCGCCGTGATCGTGCTGGCCATCGCCGTCGTCGTGGGCGTTGGCCTGAAAGTGATCCGTTCCTTCCGGGATCTGGGCACGGATGCAGAGCGTGCCACCTACAACACGCTGCACGCGGCCTCGCGGGCCGGGCAGCACCTCCGGGGCGGCCTCCAGCCTGCCGGGGCAGCCAAGGCCAGCAAGCAACTGCGGGTGCTGCTGGGCTGTGATGCCCTGGCGATCACGGACACAGATTCGGTGCTCGCCTGGGATGGTGCTGCCGAGGAGCTCAGGCCTTCCCTCATGCGCCTCGCTGAGGAGGTGCTCGCCACCGGGCGAACAGCCGTGGTGCCCCATGCCGGGCAAGGACCCCACGCAAAAGCCGAGCACGGAAACCACGGGTTCAGTGCCGTGATTGCTCCTATCCGGGCCGGCTCCAGGGTAGTTGGCTCAGTGGCCGCCCTCGCGCCGGCGGCAGGGGCGGGACTGGTAAGAGCTACCTCCGAGGTTGCCGATTGGATTGCCGCCCAACTGGAACTGACCGAGCTGGAGGCTTCGAGGACCTTGCTGATGGAAGCGGAGGTACGGGCCTTGCGTGCGCAGATCAGCCCGCATTTCATCTACAACTCCCTGAATGCCATAGCATCGTTCATCAACACCGATCCTGCACGGGCCCGTGAGCTTGTGGTGGAGTTCGCCGACTTCACCCGGTACTCGTTCCGGCGGCATGGCGACTTCACCACGGTGGCCGAGGAACTGCGCTGCATCGACCGTTATCTGCTGCTGGAACGCGCGCGCTTCGGCGAGCGCGTCCAGGTCAGCCTACGGATCGCGCCCGAGGTCCTCAGCACGGTCATTCCATTCCTCAGTCTCCAACCGCTGGTGGAGAATGCGGTCCGGCATGGCTTGGAGGCCAAGGAGGGCCCCGGACACATCACCATTTGCGCCAATGATTCCGGAGCATTTGCTGAAGTCACCATCGAGGACGACGGCGTCGGCATGGATCCCGAGCACCTGCGGTCGGTGCTCGCCGGCCACGCAGACGGCGACCATGTGGGTCTTCGGAATGTGGACGCCCGCTTGCGGCAGGTGTATGGGGACGAGCACGGGCTGGTCGTTGAAACTGCCCCCGGCGAAGGAACCCTGATCACCATGCGGGTGCCGAAGTCCCAGCCCGACCACGATGCCTAAGGCGCCGGTTAGTCTATAAACATGATCAACGTGCTCGTCGCTGATGACGAACTGCCCGCTGTGGAGGAGCTCGCCTTCCTGCTGGGACTGGATGAGCGAATTGGCGCCATCCACCGGGCGTCTTCCGGCGCCGAGGCACTGCGGACCTTGGAAACAGAGTCCGTGGACGCCGTCTTCCTCGACATCCATATGCCTGCCCTGTCCGGTCTGGACATCGCGCGGGCGATTTCCCGCAGCAGCAACCCGCCCGCCGTCGTGTTTGTCACCGCTGATGAAGACTGCGCCCTGGAAGCCTTCGACCTCGCCGCCATCGACTACCTGCTGAAACCGCTGCGCGCGGAACGGCTCTCACGTTCCGTGGACCGGATCAGCGACCTCATCAAAGAGGGCACGCCGGCACCGGAAATGATCACTGTGGATCTTGGCAGCACCACCCGGATGATCCGGCGGGACGATGTCACCTATGTGCAGGCCCAAGGCGACTACGCGAGGTTGCACACCGCTGAGGCCAGCTTCCTCATCCGGGTTCCCCTCAGCGACCTTGAACAGAAATGGGCTGAAGCGGGGTTCATCCGGATCCACCGCTCATACTTGATAGCCCTGAACCACGTGCAGCACCTTAAATTATCCGCAAGCGGCCCCAGTGTGGCCGTGGCAGGTGCTGAACTGCCCATCAGCCGGCGACACCTGCCCTCCGTCCGGGACAAGCTGCAGTCCACACGCATCCGGCCCCAAGGATGACGCGCGTCCGCGTCACGGCGCCGCGCCAGGCGGCCACCGCGGCTCCGGGAAGGTCGCCATATCCGCGCGAGGTCACCGAAGATTCCGACGCCGGCCGGATCTTCATCCGGTCCCTGATCCGATCGCAACTGCGTTTGGCTCTGGTGGTGGCCTCCGGCTTCCTGATCATCCTCGCCGTGTTGGCGCTGTTCCTCGTCTACGGACCGGGCGTGGCAGAAACCCGGATCTTCGGGATTCCGCTTGACTGGCTGGTGCTGGGGGCCGGAATTTACCCCGTCATTGGCTTGAGTGCCTGGCTTTACAACCGCGCGGCGGCACGGAATGAGGCCCGCTACAGGGACCTCGTGGAGGATAAGTGAATCCGGCTGTCGGCTTGTTCGCGTTCCTGGCCGTTTCGCTGGCAACGGCGGTCATCGGGTTCTACGGACTGCGCATCTCCCGAACTACGGGCGATTTCTACGTCGCCTCGCGCACAGTCCCGCCGTGGTGGAATGCCTCGGCGATCGGCGGCGAGTATTTGTCCGCTGCCAGCTTCCTGGGTGTCGCCGGACTGATCCTGCTTTCCGGAACGGATGCTCTGTGGTTTCCCGTGGGCTACACGGCCGGATACCTGATGCTCTTGCTGTTTGTGGCCGCTCCCCTCCGGCGATCAGGGGCCTACACCATCCCCGACTTCACCGAAGCACGGTTGGATTCCAAGCTGGTCCGCCGCGTAACGAGCCTGGTGGTGGTGGCCGTGGGCTGGTTGTACATCGTCCCTCAACTCCACGGTGCGGCGCTCACCATCAGGATCACCACCGGCTTGCCGTCGTGGGTAGGTTCGACGGCGGTCGTGGTGGTTGTGTGCCTCACGGTTGTGGCTGGTGGCATGCGCTCAATAACGTTCGTCCAAGCGTTCCAGTACTGGCTGAAGCTCACGGCCTTGGCACTTCCAGTGGTCTTCGTGTTGCTGGTGCTTGCCGGTAACGGCTCAGAACCCCAGGCTCCCCTGCCCGTTAATCCCACAGGGCAGGCTCCCGCAGGGGCTTACCAGCACATCTCGCTGTTGGTGGCGTTGTTATTCGGCACCTTGGGCCTGCCGCATGTCCTGGTGAGGTTCTATACCAACCCTGACGGTCAATCTGCCAGGCGGACGACGTTGATCGTGCTGGGGCTGCTCTCCGTCTTCTATCTGTTTCCCACCTTGTCCGGAGCCTTGGGAAGGATGTTCGCGCCCGAGCTTGCCCAGTCCGGACAGGCCGATGCCTTGGTGCTGCTACTCCCAGGCAAGCTGATCGGCGGTGTCGCAGGCGATCTGCTCTCCTCCCTCGTAGTAGCCGGAGCCTTCGCAGCCTTCCTGTCCACAACGTCCGGGCTGGTGGTGTCGCTGTCCGGTGTCATCAGCCAGGACCTCTTCGGCGGAAGCGTCAAGGGTTTCCGGCTCGCGGCGGTGCTCGCCGCCGTCGTGCCTTTGGGTTTTGCCTTCATGACCGACACCTTGGCCCTGGCCGGCAGCGTCGGCCTGGTGTTCGCGTTCACGGCCTCCACGATTTGCCCTGTCCTGCTCCTGGGAATCTGGTGGCGTGGGCTGACCGATACCGGCGCCATTGCAGGAATGCTGACCGGAGCGCTCCTCTGCGGCGGCGCCATGGTGGCCGGTACGCTCATGGGGTCGGGCAACGCGCCGGCGTGGCTGGCGCAGCCTGCTGCATGGAGCGTTCCGTCAGCATTCGCCGTGACAGTGGTGGTGTCGAGCCTGACGAAGAGCCGTGTGCCGGCGTCGGTGAATCGCGTCATGTCGCGACTCCATGTGCCGGAACGGCCTGTGGCCACCGAGCGGTAGCCCACGAAAGCAGGGGCCTGTTGTCCGCACGGCGGACAGGGTGGACAATGACGCCATGTCCGAGGAACCGGATGCTGCCGGCCCAGAACCACCGGCAACCCCGCCGGAGTTGTCACCGAGCGTCCGCGCGCAATTGTTGGCCACCGAGCACTGGAGCCTGCTCGCCTCACGCAGCACCACGCAGGGCGAAGTACTCACACGCATCAGCATGTTCCTGACGTTCACATCGGCGAGCCTTCTGAGCGTGGCGTTGGTGGGTAACGCCACCCAGTTTTCGGATGCGTTCAGGGCCTTCGCGCTGGCCGTCCTCAGCATCGACCTGGTGGTTGGCCTGCTCACCCATGTCCGGGTCATGAGCGTGGGCATGGAGGATTTGATGTACGTCCTGGCCATGAACCGCCTGCGGGCGGCCTACGTCGACATGGACCCAGGCATGGAGCCATTCCTCATGGCCGGCGTTCACGATGACGAGGAAGGTGCCAAAAGGACGTATTACTTCCTGGGCATTCGGAAAGACTTCAGCCAGGTGGCTGGCAGCAGCATGGTTTTTATGGGGTTCGTGAACTCGGCCCTCATCGCCCTGCTGCTCGGATCAGCACTCCTGACCGCCGGGCTTCCCCCAGTGGTGGCTGTCCCTGTGGCCGTTCTGGCCGCTTTGGCATTCTTCGGGTCGTCGCTGGTGCGCGGTCACCGTCGCTACCTGGACGTCTGGAAGAACAACAAACCGATCTCACCCAGCTCCCGCTGAGCGTACGGTACGCCTAGTCGATAGCCGCCATGAGCTCTACGACACGGGCGAGGAAGGCGTCCACCTGGGCTTCTTCATAGCCTTCGTCGCCTTTTGCCGCACGGAATACAGCGCGCCGAACAGTGTCCACGCTTAGCACTTGGTCGTGTTCCAGGTACCCGACCAGCTCAGCACACAGGGCGTCAACGTCCTGGATGTTGTAGCTGCGGGCCCGCTTCCTGGACGGGCGGCGGAACCGCTCGCCGTCCGGCCGGTGAAGCCGGCCACGCAGGATTCCGGAGAGTTTACCGATCTGGCGCAACCAGGCTTCTTCGCCTTGCTGGCTGATGAGGTCGTCCCGCTCACGGCGGGCGAAGGCATCCTCGAGCCGGTCCAGGGCAGCGTCCACGCTATGGGCGTCGTACCCACCCTTCACGGGGTCGAAGGCGACGTCCCGGACGTCCACGCTGGCCACTTGGTCAGCCGTGCCAACAGGGTTTTCGAACGACGTCCTGGCACGCTGGAGGAACTCGTCCACTTGCTTGGCGTTATAGCCGTACTTGCTGCGCTCCACGCGGTCGAATGATGCGGGAATCTGGCGTCGAATATCCACGGACACTAATTTTCCTTCATTGGTTTGTTAGACGCCGCTTAGCAGCGCGAACAGAACATAGGCTACAGGGGCTGCGAACACGATGGAGTCCAGCCGGTCCATCACGCCACCATGACCAGGCAGGATGCTGCTCATGTCCTTGACGCCAAGTTCGCGTTTGACCATGGACTCGGCGAGGTCTCCGGCAGTTGCAGCTGCAACCATGCCAACGGCCAGCACCAGCCCCACCCACCATGGCTTGTCCAACAGGAAGATGCAGGCGAGGACACCTATGACCATTGCCCCGCCCACGGATCCCGCGAATCCCTCCCAGGACTTCTTGGGACTGATCTTGGGGGCCATGGGATGCTTCCCGAAGGAGGCCCCGACAATGTAGCCAAAAGTGTCGTTCGAGACAACCAGCAGCAACATCGAAGCGATCTGCCACGCGCCGTCAGGAATCCCGTCCGGCCAGAAGCCGACAGGTGTTGCACCACCAGTGGCGTGGAGCTGCAGGGCCGCGAAACTGATGAGGAACGGAATCCAGGCCAGAGTGAAAACCCCGGCAAACACGCTTCGGGGCGCCCCCGCCGCACTGTCGATGGAACGCCACAGGAGAACGGCAACGGAACTTGCCGTCATGGTGAACAGCAAACCTTCAAGTCCGCCAAAGTAGGCAGATACCGGCATCACCAGGCTGCCGATCATCACAGGAATGATCGGCATCCTGGTGCCCTGGGCTTCAAGAGCCCGGAAAACTTCCCAGACACCCAGCACCCCGAAGGCGGTAGTGAGCAGGACGAATCCCAACGGGAGGAAGAGCAGGCCACCCAGAACAGCCAAAAGCATGGAAAGTCCGACGCCGATGGCGGCCGGAAGATTCCGGCCGGCCTTCGGTGTGGGGTTCGCCCGCACACGCCTGGCGCGTTTGGGGGTGTCGCGTGTCGGGACCCGCTCAGCGGGCGCCGGCTCAGCCTGGTTCATCAGACCTCGAGCAGCTCGGCTTCCTTGCGCTTGAGCAGTTCGTCGATGCTGTCGACGTGCTGCTTGGTGAGGGCGTCAAGTTCCTTCTCAGCGCGTGCGCCTTCATCCTCGCCGGCTTCGCCGTCCTTGACGAGCTTGTCCAGGGTGTCCTTGGCTTTGCGCCGGATGCTGCGGATGGAGACCTTGGCGTCTTCACCCTTGCCCTTGACGATCTTCACGTATTCCTTGCGGCGCTCCTTGGTGAGCTCCGGGATGGTCACGCGAATGACGTTTCCGTCGTTGGAGGGGTTGGCGCCAACCTCAGAGTCACTCAGAGCCTTCTCGATGTCGCGCAGTGCGGTCTTGTCGTAAGGGGTGATCAGGATGGTCCGGGCGTCAGGCACACCGAAGGAGGCCAGCTGCTGGAGCGGCGTCGGAGTGCCGTAGTACTCGACGATCACCTTGTTGTAGAGACCGGGGTTTGCCCGGCCAGTGCGGATCGTGGCGAAATCGTCCTTTGCTACCTCAACCGCCTTGTCCATCTTCTCGCCGGCTTCGAGTAAGGTCTCTTCGATCACGGGTTTCTCCTCAGAAAATAGTTGCTGCCCAACTGCAGGCACCAATACACAGTAAAGATCCGCCACAAGGGGCGGACGGTCCTAGAAATATCCTAGCCCTTGCTAGGGAGTAACCAGGGTTCCCAGCGTTTCGCCGAGGATGGCACGGGTAACGTTGCCCTCGCCTTCCATGCCGAAGACCACCATGGAGAGTTTGTTGTCCTTGCACATGGTCATGGCCGTCTGGTCCATGACCCGGATGTCGCGGCGCAGGGCGTCGTCGTAGCTGAGGACATCGAGCTTTTCAGCGGCCGGATCCTTCTTGGGGTCCGCGGTGTAGACGCCGTCCACACCGCTCTTGGCCATCAGGACCACATCGGCATGTACTTCGAGTGCCCGCTGTGCCGCCACGGTATCGGTGGAGAAATACGGCAGGCCGGCACCGGCACCGAAGATGACCACGCGGCCCTTTTCCATGTGGCGGATGGCACGGCGGGGAATGTAGGCCTCTGCGACCTGGCCCATGGTGATGGCGCTCTGGACGCGGGTTTCAACGCCTGCCTGCTCCAGGAAGTCCTGCAGTGCGAGGCAGTTCATGACTGTGCCCAGCATGCCCATGTAGTCGGCGCGGGAACGGTCCATGCCGCTCTGGGAGAGCTCGGCTCCGCGGAAGAAGTTGCCGCCACCGACGACGATGGCTACCTCGACATCGGAGACAGCTGCGGCGATCTGCTTGGCGATGGCCCGGACAGTCTCAGGATCGACGCCGAGCTTTCCTCCGCCGATGACCTCGCCGGAAAGTTTCAGAAGTACACGACGGCGGGTCTTCTCGGGCTGGATTGCAGTGTTGACGGTTTCCATGGTGCCTCCCGTTGGTGGACTCTGGCTAGATTATCGTGCTGTGCGTCCGCGCAGGTACTACCCGGACGGATGCATGAAAAAGGGGCGGCCACCGAAGTGACCACCCCTTTTCATGAATTACTAGTTTCCGACGCGGAAACGGGTTACTGCGGTTGCCTTGACGCCGGCTTCTTCGAGGACCTGTGCAACGGTCTTCTTGGAATCCTTGGCGAATGCCTGGTCAACCAGAACTTCACCCTTGTAGAAGCCCGTCACGCGGCCTTCAACGATCTTCGAAAGAGCAGCTTCCGGCTTGCCTTCAGCCTTGGCGGTCTCTTCGGCGATGCGGCGCTCGGACTCGACCAGTTCGGCCGGGACGTCTTCGCGGGTCAGGTAGTTCGGAGCCATGGCTGCAACGTGGACAGCGATGTCGTGTGCGGCGGTGGCAGCGGCTTCGCCTTCACCGTCAACAGCGAACAGGACGCCGACCTGGGCCGGGAGGTCCTTGGACGTCTTGTGCAGGTAAGCGTCAACCGTGGTGCCCTCAACGCGGGAGATACGGCGGACAACAACCTTTTCGCCGAGGACAGCGCCCTCTTCGACGACGACCTCGGACAACGGCTTGCCGTCGACCTCGGTGGCCAGCAGGGTCTCGAGGTCGGCTGCGCCGGACTCGACTGCAACGTTGAGGACCTTGTCGGCCAGCTGGATGAACTTGTCAGCCTTGGCAACGAAGTCAGTTTCGCAGTTGACCTCGATCATTACGCCAACGCCGCCGTTGACCTTGGCAGCAACCAGGCCCTCAGCAGTCGAGCGGCCTTCGCGCTTGGTAGCACCCTTGAGGCCCTTGATGCGGATGATCTCGATGGCCTTCTCAGCGTCACCGTTGGCTTCGTCAAGAGCCTTCTTGACGTCCATCATGCCGGCGCCGGTGCGCTCGCGCAGGGCCTTGATGTCAGCAGCAGTGTAGTTCGCCATGTGAACCCCTCTGTCTAGAAATTTGTGTGATTACGGACTGACAGGACGGCAGCCCACCGTGTGAGCCGCCATCCTGTCAGTTGCCCCCGACGCCGTTTCGGCATCAGGGAAGGTCCAGATTTACTTGGCTTCAGCTTCGCCGGCTGCAGCTTCAGTTGCTTCGGGAGCCTCAGCTGCGGGAGCTTCTGCTGCCGGAGCTTCTGCTGCCGGAGCCTCGGTTGCCGCTGCTTCTTCGGCCTTGCTGCCTTCGAGGAGCTCGCGCTCCCACTCGGCCAGCGGCTCTTCCGGAGCTTCGGTGGTGCCGGTTGCGCGCTGGTTACGGGCGATGAGGCCCTCAGCTACGGCGTCGGCAACAACGCGGGTGAGCAGGTTGACGGAGCGGATGGCGTCGTCGTTACCCGGGATCGGGAAGTCAACTTCGTCCGGATCGCAGTTGGTGTCGAGGATGGCAACAACCGGGATGTTCAGCTTCTTGGCTTCGTCAACAGCAAGGTGTTCCTTCTTGGTGTCAACAACCCACAGAACCGAGGGAGCCTTGGTCAGGTTGCGGATACCACCGAGGTTGGACTCAAGCTTGGTGAGTTCGCGCTTGAGGAGCAGGAGCTCCTTCTTGGTGTATGCCGAGCCCGCGACGTCGTCGAAGTTGATCTCTTCGAGTTCCTTCATGCGCTGGATACGCTTGGCGACGGTCTGGAAGTTGGTGAGCATACCGCCCAACCAACGCTGGTTGACGTACGGCTGGCCAACACGGGTAGCCTGCTCGGCAATTGCTTCCTGAGCCTGCTTCTTGGTGCCGACGAACAGGACGGTGCCGCCGTGGGCGACAGTAGCCTTGACGAACTCGTAGGCGCGGTCGATGTAGGACAGCGACTGCTGGAGGTCAATGATGTAGATGCCGTTGCGCTCCGTGAAGATGAAGCGCTTCATCTTCGGGTTCCAACGACGGGTCTGGTGTCCAAAGTGGACGCCGCTGTCAAGCAGCTGGCGCATAGTTACGACGGGCATGCCGACGCTCCTTCCGGCAGGTCATTCATGAGAGAGCCCATGGGGCTGCTCTTACCCTGCCAATAGTTGACGGTTGTTTAGCCTTTGCCCGGACGGGCGCGGCTCCTGGCATCCATTGCGCTTCTCATCCGGCATGGAGCCATGGGCTCAGCCGGACCGCAAGAGGCACAATCCTCCGCAGCATCAAGCCAAGAGGCTTTTACTGGTGGAGGGCTGGATACGCGTAGTCAGCCTGGGACCCCCACATATCTGAATGAGACATGTTCCTGAACAAGCTTGAGGGCACAGCAAACTGCTCCACCAAGTGTACTACAGCGACCCCACCGGTTTGACCGCGCACGACAAGCGGTTGTCCACATAAGGAAGTCCGGGGATCGCTCCGACCCGGCCTTCCGGGAAGGCTGTTTCCATGGCCCTTTTGAAGATCCCGATTGCCACTATTGTTGTTGCCGCCGTTCTTGCGGGCACGGCAGGCGCCCCGTCGCGGGCGGACCCGCGGTGGAGCTGGCCGCTCTCCCCCAAGCCCTCAGTCCTGCGGACGTTCGACCCGCCGGACAAGCCGTGGCTCAGTGGACACCGCGGCGTGGACATAGGACCAGCGGCCCGCGGGCGCCCCCCCCCCCGGGCGGGGGCACGGGGTGGTGACCTTTTCAGGCATCGTGGTTGATCGAGCAGTGATCACGATCGATCAGGGCAACGGTTTGAGGAGCAGTTTTGAGCCGGTGGCCAGCGGGCTGAAGCAAGGAGATGCTGTCGTCAAAGGCCAGGTCATCGGGACACTGGAGCCCGGCTCCGGTCATTGCGGCAGCACAACCTGCCTGCATTGGGGCGTGCGGCGGGGCGACGACTACGTCAATCCCCTGGGCTTCGTGGAGGACATGCGGCCCTCCATCCTGCTTCCCCTTGACTGAGCTCACGCCACCACATCATTTGACCCTTAGACGATGGCCGAAACTCCCGTAATGGCGCGGCCGGTGACCAGGGTATTGATTTCGTGCGTGCCCTCGTAGGAGTAGATCGCCTCTGCGTCGGAGAAGATTTTCGCCATGCCGTAATCGGTGACAATGCCGTTTCCGCCCAGGATGCTGCGGCCCAGGGCGACGCTTTCACGCATGCGGGCAGTGGTGAACGCCTTGGCCAGTGCAGATTGCTCATCCTTGGCAACGCCGGCATCTTCAAGCTGGGCCAAGCGGACCATCATGCCCATGGATGCCACGGTGTTGCCGAGGATTTGCACCAACTGGTTCTGCACCAGCTGGAAGGCTGCCAACGGCCGACCGAACTGCTGGCGCTCCACGGCATAGCTGCGGGCGACGTCGAAGGCCGCCATCTGAAGTCCCACGGCCTGCCAGGCGACAGCCAAACGGGTCACCTTGAGGACCTTGTTTGTATCGCGGAAGCTGTTCCCATTTTCCAACTTGAAGAAGTCAGGAACCACTACGTTGTCCAGGATGATGTCCGCGTTCTGGACCGTGCGCAGGGAGATCTTGTTCTCGATCTTGGTGGCCGAGTAACCCGGCAGCGTAGTATCCACCAGGAACGCCTTGACCTGGTTGTCGGCCACATCCTTGGCATAGATGACTACCCAGTCGGAGAAGGTAGCGTTGCCGATCCAACGCTTGGCGCCGTTGAGGATCCAATGTCCACCGTCACGCTTTGCCGTGGTGCGGGTGCCACCTGCAACATCGGAGCCGCCAAGGGGCTCTGTCAGCCCGAAGGCGCCGATCTTTTTCAGGGCGTAGATGTCCGGCAGCCACGCGTCCTTCTGCTCTTGTGAAGCCAGCGCCTCGATGGACCCCGTGAAGAGCCCGTCGTGGACACCCATGAACGTCGCAATGGACGCATCCGCCCTGGTGACCTCCGCGTGGAGCATGCCCGCGAACAGATTGGAGTAGCCCTGGCGGCGCACTGGGCTAACGAGGTCCAGTTCGCCCAGCTTGGGAATGAGATCCATGGGAAATTCACCGCGGTTCCAGCAGTTCACTGCAATGGGCGTGACCTCGCGGGCCAGGAATTCGCGGACTTCAGCCAGGCGATCCTGCTCCTTGCCTGTCAGCATCTGCTCAAAGGCATAGAAATCACCATCGGCATAGGGAAGGGTAGTGGCGTCGAATGCAGCGTTGGACATGCTCGCTCCTTCAAGGGTGGTCACCTGCGACCAAGACTAAGTTACTGATGAGTAACATACCGCACCATGGTGGGAACACAAAAGAGGCCGGGGGGGGGGGGGGGGGGGGGGGGGGGGCGGGGGGCGGGGGGGGGGGGGGGGGGGGGGGGGGGGGGGGGGGGGGGGGGGGGGGGGGGGGGGGGGGGGGGGGGGGGGGGGGGGGGGGGGGGGGGGGGGGGGGGGGGGGGGG
>NZ_JAJOHP010000070.1:0-24424 GCF_021109375.1 Arthrobacter sp. AK01 | reverse complement strand
CCCCCCCCCCGCCCCCCCGCCCCCCCCCGCCGCCCCCCCCCCCCCCCCCCCCCCCCCCCCCCCCCCCCCCCCCCCCCCCCCCCCCCCCCCCCCCCCCCCCCCCCCCCCCCCCCCCCGCGCGCGCCGCCCCCCCCCCCCCCCCCGCCGCCCCTATGGTTTCGTGCACGAATCAGATGGAAACTGCCTTTGCGATGTTGCTGAGCTTGTGGCGCGCCAGGGCCAGGTTCGCGTAAGTACGGTCAAGCACCAGGTACACGAAGAGTCCCTTGGACCCTGATGAGTTCAGGACGTTGATCAGGTGATACTGCGAATCCAGCGTGATCAGGATGTCTTCGATATTGCTGTCCAACCCAAGGTCGGCCATGGTGCGGAGCTTTGAACTCACAACGTTGGAGTTTCCTGCTGCGGCAACACCGAGGTCGAAGCCGGGGTTGCCGCCCTGGGCGAGTGCCATCCCACTGGAGTAGTCAACGATGGCCGCGCCTGTGGCGCCTTCGATGGACAGCAGTTGTTTCGTAGCTTCATCAAGCGAGCTCATAAGAAATTCTTCCTGTTCTGTTGTGTCATCACGGGTAGCAATGGAGTTCGCCCCGGTGCGGGACTGTTGATCCTGGAGGATTTCGTGGAGGGGAGTTGTGCGCTCCCCATCGGAGGCTCGACTGTATTCGAACGTCTCAAATTCTTCGCGACGTTTCCACCATTTCCACGTACGCTCCGAACGGTTCACTTCCTGCCCTGCACTTCCCTCATCCCGGACTGCCGCGTACTCCACGGATTTCCTCGTCAAGTTATTCACTTTACACATCAATTATTCATGAAGGCATGAAATCATCGCAATTTCCGCAGGGCAAATAATTGCACCATCCGGAATTAGTGACAATTTGATAAATAGTTCAAATTGTCGCGTCACGAAATGGGCTTAAGCGTTTCTATGCGTCGATGGGTACGCGGAAGGCGGTACCCCATTGGGCACACGAAAGTGACCGCATCAGGGGGTTGGAACCGGCGGGGGTGGGAGACGAGCAGTTATCCAGACATGGTCCGGGGTGATTCCGAGTCAGACGTTGGCGATATGCCGGACCGCGTCGAGGAATGGCATGTTGATCGCGGCGTCCGCAACCGCGCGAACGGCCGGTTTGGCGTTGAACGCAACGCCAATGCCGGCGGCACTGAGCATGTCGAGATCGTTGGCACCATCGCCCACCGCAATGGTGTGTTCAAGGCTGATGCCCTCGGCGGCTGCCCACTCACGCAAGTACTTTTCCTTGGCCGCACGATCGATAACCGCACCGAGGACCTTACCGGTCAACGCGCCGTCGACAATTTCGAGTTCGTTGGCAATCCAATAATCCAGGCCGAGTTCCTCGGCAATAGGACGGAGGATCTGGTTGAAGCCACCGGATACAACGGCAACCACATGGCCGGCATCCTTGAATGCGGACACCAGTTCTGCCGCACCGAGGCTGAGGCGCACCTCTTCTCGTACTGAGTCGACGACGTCGACCGGCAGGCCCGCAAGGACGGCCACCCGGGCGTGGAGACTCTGGGCGAAGTCCAGTTCGCCCCGCATGGCAGCCTCGGTGACTGCGGCGACTTCCTCGCGCTTACCGGCGTGGGCTGCCAGCAGTTCGATGACTTCCTGCTGAATCAGCGTCGAATCAACATCCATGATGAGGAGCTTCCGGGATGCTTGGCGCAGGGTTTCGGGAACTATGGCCGTGTCGATTCCGGCACTGGCCGCGGCAGCCACCTGTCGGCGGACTTCTGCCAGGTCCGTTGCCGTATCCGAACCCCCAGCGAGTCCTGCCGTGAACACACCGAAGCGATCGTCCCCGCCCTGTGATTCGGATGACACTGCGACTCCGGCGTCGGCAAGCACCTTCCGGACATTCTCCAAGGATTCGGGGGACAAATTCACGCCATAGCTGACTGCAGCCAAGTTCGAAGTCATGGCCCCAATCCTACTGAGGGCGCTCCGTCCATCCGAATTCGTTTCACCTCGGAATCGTAGGAAACCACCGGTTATCAGTCATGTGCATTTTTGTCCTAGTGTCTACTGCTATGAGTGATGTTCTGGAATTGGCTTCCGTCAGCGTTGTCCGAGGCAAGAAGACCCTGCTGGACAAGGTCGACTGGGAGGTCAACGAAGGGGAACGCTGGGTCATCCTGGGCCCCAATGGCGCAGGGAAGACCACCCTCCTGCAGATTGCGGCCGCCCGCCTTCATCCGAGCAGTGGCAAAGCCGGGATCCTGGACGAAATCCTGGGCCGGGTGGACGTCTTTGAACTCCGCCCCCGCATTGGCCTCTCTTCAGCAGCACTTGCTACCCAGATCCCCGAGCATGAGAACGTACTGAACGTCGTGGTCACCGCTGCGTACGGGGTCACGGGCCGTTGGCGGGAAGGATACGAGCGCGACGACGAACGCCGCGCCTTTGCCCTCTTGAATGACTGGGGGATGGGTCCTCTCTTGAACCGGACCTTTGCCACCCTGTCCGAGGGTGAGCGCAAGCGTGTGCAGATTGCCCGTGCACTCATGACGGATCCGGAACTCCTGCTCCTAGACGAACCCGCTGCCGGCCTTGACCTGGGCGGCCGGGAGGAACTGGTCCACAAGCTTGGCGAACTCGCCAGCGACGAAGCAGCTCCTGCCATGGTCCTTGTCACCCACCACCTTGAAGAAGTGCCGCCGGGATTCACCCATGCCATGCTGCTCCGCGAAGGCGGAGTGGTGGCTGCCGGTCCCATCAAGGAAGTTCTCACCGACGAGCACCTCAGCAACACCTTCGGCCTTGCCTTGGATGTTTCGGAAAACGCCGGCCGCTACACGGCCACGGCCCGACGCTAGAAGGGCTCTGTAACTTACTGTGGAGATTCTTAGCAGCATCCTGGTCTTTTTCGCGGGCTTGTGGGCCGGCACCATCAATGCCGTAGTCGGCTCCGGCACGCTTGTGACGTTCCCCGTACTGATAGCACTTGGCGTGACACCGGTTGTCGCGTCCATGAGTAACGCCATGGGCCTGGTGGCTGGAACGGCCGCAGGAGCGTGGGGCTATCGACGTGAGCTGGCGGGCCGGGGAAAGCAGTTGATGAAGCTGCTTCCGGCCTCGCTGCTGGGCGGCATCACAGGCGCGTGGCTCTTGCTGCATTTGCCGGAGAAGGTCTTCCATTTTGTGGCCCCCGTCCTTTTGGTGCTGGCCCTCCTGATGGTGCTGTTCCAGCCCAAGCTGCAGGCGTGGATTCGTAGCCGGGAACAGAATCCAGAGCATGCCATCCGGGACCGCAGCCACGGGATCCTCCTGGTGGTACTTGTGTACCTGGCCGGCGTCTACGGCGGCTACTTCGTGGCTGCGCAAGGGATCCTGCTGGTGGGGATTCTCGGCGTGTTCCTCACAGGGACCATGCAAAATGCCAACGCCATGAAGAACATCCTGGTGCTGGGCGTCAACATGGTGGCAGCCATCTCATACCTGATCTTCGCCTTTGACCGCATCAACTGGCTGGTGGTCCTGCTCATCGCCGTGAGCTCCACCATCGGCGGGCTTGTTGGTTCCAAAGTGGGCCGGAAGTTGTCCCCCAAGGTCCTCCGTGCAGTCATCTTCACGCTCGGCATAGTGGCCCTTGGCTTCATGATCGCCAACCTGCTGAAATAATCAACCGGTGACCTTCCACTATCTCGAGTCAGCCAACGACCCCCGGGTGACGGACTACACCACCCTCACAGATGTACACCTAAGGAAGTTGCGCGAGCCACGGGAAGGCATGTACATCGCCGAATCCTCCAAGGTCCTCCGCCGGGCACTGGCGGCAGGCCATCAGCCCCGTTCCTTCTTCCTGGCGGAGAAGTGGCTTGAAGACCTCGACGACGTCTTCCGGGCATACCCCGACGTCCCGGTCTTCATCGGCAAGGCTTCGTTACTGGAGGAGATCACCGGATTCCACCTGCACCGAGGGGCAATGGCGGCAATGCACCGGCCGAGCCCCGTTCCGTTGGAGGTACTCCTGGCCAACGCGAAGCGGGTCGCTGTGCTCGAGGACATTGTTGACCACACGAACGTAGGGGCGATCTTCCGGTCGGCCGCGGCCCTGGGCGTGGATGCCGTCCTCGTCTCGCCGCGGTGCGGCGATCCCCTGTACAGGCGCAGCGTACGTGTCAGCATGGGCACTGTCTTCCAGGTTCCATGGGCGCGGCTGGAAAGCTGGCCGGGGGACCTGGATCGGCTCAAAGAGCAAGGCTTCACTGTGGCGGCCATGGAATTGACGGCTGATGCCATGGACCTGGACGACCTCGCGGCAAGGAACTTCCCCAAACTCGCACTGGTGCTGGGAACCGAAGGTGCGGGAATGAGCGAGGAAACGCTCGCCGCCGTCGACCTCGCCGTTAAAATTCCGATGCGGGCAGGTGTCGATTCCCTCAACGTTGCCGCCGCCTCGGCAGTGGCCTTTTGGGAACTCCGTCCACGCGACTGATTGTGGTTCGTATGGCGGTGTGGTTTCCGCTATGATTGGTTGTTGGCCCGGCAGCTGGAATGTCCGCATTGCAGCAACCAGACCACCTCCATTCATACCTGGCAGCTGGCAAAATCCAGTTGCGTGAACAAAAGGTCCCATTATGAAGTCTGATATCCACCCGAAGTACGAAGCTGTTGTATTCAACGACCTGGCTTCCGGTACGCAGTTCCTGACCAAGTCCACCGTGTCTTCCTCGAAGACCATCGAGTGGGAAGACGGAAACACCTACCCGGTTATCGACGTCGAAATCTCTTCGGAGTCCCACCCGTTCTACACGGGCAAGCAGCGCATCATGGACTCCGCTGGCCGCGTCGAGCGCTTCAACGCCCGCTTCAAGGGCTTCGGCGGCAAGAAGTAACCCACTTCCCCCCAAGGCTTTCCCCGCCCCGCTTTCCGGTTTTCCGCAATGGGGGGCTTTTGCGTTTTCCGGCAAGATGGAAGGCATGACTTCCCAGCCCGTATCTGACACTGAAAACCACGACGACGGCGCGCGCCTCCACGGGGAGTATAAGGTTCCAGGCGGAAAACTCGTGGTGGTGGATCTGGAAGTTGTGGATGGTCGCTTCGCCGACGTTTCGCTGAGCGGGGATTTCTTCCTCGAACCCGATGAAGCGCTGCAGGATATCAACACCGCGCTCACGGGTCTCCCGGATAACTCAACGGCAGCAGAAATCACCGCGGCGGTCACCATGGGTCTGCCCGAAGGGGCCGTGCTGTTTGGGTTCTCCGCGGAAGCCGTGGCCGT
Source organism: Arthrobacter sp. AK01 (assembly GCF_021109375.1). Lineage (NCBI taxonomy): Bacteria > Bacillati > Actinomycetota > Actinomycetes > Micrococcales > Micrococcaceae > Arthrobacter > Arthrobacter sp. AK01. Next base: position 19,168 of record NZ_JAJOHP010000070.1, on the reverse strand, counting down.
AACAGTCCGCCGCGCACTGTCCAAGGCGACGGGCTGGACTGACCACCAATGGGACGTCATTCCGCCCTCAGTCCTGCCCACCCAGGTCAACGTTGCCCTGGATGAAATCCTCACCGAAGAAGTCGGCGCTGGGCAGCGTAACCCCACCCTGCGGTTCTGGGACTGGGAAGAACCGTCCGTAGTCATCGGCAGTTTCCAATCCGTTCGAAACGAAGTGGACCCCGAGGGCGTTTCCCGCCACGGCATCACGGTGGTGCGCAGGATCAGCGGAGGCGGAGCCATGTTCATGGAGGCCGGCAACTGCATCACTTACTCCTTGTATTTGCCGCAGACCCTCGTGGACGGCATCAGCTTCGCCGACTCGTATGCGTTCCTTGACGCCTGGGTCATGGCTGCCCTGGAGAAACTAGGCATCAGCGCCTACTACGTACCCCTCAACGACATCGCAACAGACCAAGGCAAGATTGGCGGAGCAGCGCAGAAACGGCTGGCCAACGGCGGCATGCTTCATCACGTGACCATGAGCTACGACATCGACGCCGACAAGATGGTTGAGGTCCTGCGTATCGGCAAGGAGAAACTCTCTGACAAGGGAACCCGGAGCGCCAAGAAACGCGTGGACCCCCTGCGACGCCAGACCGGACTCGCCCGCACCACCATCTTGGCCGCCATGCAGGAGGTTTTCATGGAGCGTTATGGAGCGGTGGAGTCCCGCCTCACCGAGGCGGAGCTCGGTGAGGCGAAGAAGCGCGTGGCAACCAAGTTCGGCACCACCGAATGGCTGAACCGGGTGCCGTAACCCCGTTTTGCGGCGGGGCCTAACCGTTGGCGGCCTGCGCCGTGAGGGCCCGAAGCAGGTGGCTGCGCTGCTCGATGATGATGCGGCGCAACGCCCTCGGAGCGTCCGGGTGGGACTGCAGCCACTGGTCCGTACGGACAAGGACCGGATGTTCCGAAGGCCGCATGCCATCCGCCAGGTCCTGGGCTCCCGGGTACAGGCCGCGTACAATCCTGCCCGCGATCTCGATGCTGCGCTCCGCCCATACCCTTTCAAGGCATTCGAAGTACGGCTCAACATAGGGTTCCAGCATGAATCCAGGGCCGATGGCAAAGCCGGTGATCGTTGCACTCAGGATCTCGTTGGAAAGTCCTGTGCTGTTCACCGCGGAATCCCAAGCAGCCGCCTTCACCGGGACCTCCGGGATGGCGGCCGTCGCCAGCGCGTGGCCTTCCCGGCCTGAAGCTGTCCTGTCTGCCTGGAGTTCCCTGTCCAGTTCGGCCCTTGTCGCCTGCCCCTGGGCAGAGAGGGCCTGCCAGAGGCTCCACCGCAATTCCGCGTCGACAGCCAGTCCTTGAATAACTGTGCCGCCCTCCAGGATTCCCCGCAGGAAGGGAAGTTCGCTGTCTCCGTTCCTGGACACTTCCGCCAAGGTCCTGGCCCAGGCCAGCTGCTGGTCGGAACCCGGAACCGCTGCCTTGATATTGGCGGCCACCACTGCGAGGAAGTCTTTGCGCACCTGTCCGCGTGCCGAGACCGGGACGTAGCGTTCGATAGCGCCGGAGGCATTGCCGAGAACGTTCAACAAGACGCCGATTCCAGTCTCCGATGGAGCAAACCGCTCCACCGCGGCAACATAGCGCGCTGCCGGCGTGACGCCGTCGCGGGCAGAATCCCACAGAGCGGTCCAGCAGAGGGCCCGGGCCATCGGGTCGGTGATTTTGTCGAGTGATGTCCGAACGGTGTCTTCGGAGCTGGGGTCCAGCCGCACTTTGGCGTAGCTAAGGTCATCGTCGTTGACCAAAAGCAGGGCAGGTCGTGGCTTTCCGGCCAGTTCAGGTACCAAGGTGCTGGGCCCTGAGACGTCAACCTCGACGCTCTCGGACCGGACAAGCTTTCCCGATGCATCAGGTTCATACACGCCAAGCCGCAAGCGATGGGGACGGAGTTCCTGATGGCCCGTGATGGGATCGATGGCCTCCTGGCTAAGCGTCACGGCGCCAAGGACCCCTCCGTCTTCTACGATCCCGGCCGAAATAGTGGAGATGCCGGATGTCTGCAGCCATTGGCGTGCCCATTCCCCAAGGTCCCTTCCCGAGGCAGTGCCGAGAGCTTGAAGGAGGTCTTGCAGGGAGGTGTTGCCGAACTCGTGGTCGCGGAAGTACTGACGGGAACCGGCAATAAACGCCTCGAAGCCGACGTAGGCCACTAATTGCTTAAGGACCGATGCTCCCTTGGCATAGGTGATGCCGTCGAAGTTCTGTTTAGCTGCCTCAAGGTCCGGTATGTCGGCAACAATCGGATGTGTTGTGGGCAGCTGGTCCTGCAGGTAGGCCCAGGCTTTGCGCTTGTTCGCGAAGTTCACCCACGCGGTGTCCCAGCCTGTGGCCCGGTCCACGCCAAGTGTCCCCATGTAGTCAGCGAACGACTCCTTGAGCCAGAGGTCGTCCCACCAATTCATGGTCACGAGATCGCCGAACCACATGTGGGCCATCTCGTGCATCAGCGTATTGGCACGGGCCTGGTACTGGGCATCGGTGGCGCGGGAGGCGTAGACGTACTTCTCAGTGAAGGTGACGAGGCCGGGATTCTCCATGGCGCCGAGGTTGTATTCGGGCACGAAAGCCTGATCGTACTTTCCCCAGGGGTACGGGTAATCGAAGAGGTCGTTGAAGAAGGCCAACCCGCTCTTGGTCAATCGGAAGAGTTCATCGGCATCGAATGACTTCGACATGGACGCGCGGCAGAAAAGTGCCAGCGGCACATCAAGGCGGGTGCCGTCGTCGAGGGTTGTTCCCCAGTGGTCTGTCGCCTTGAAATAGGGTCCGGCAAGCACAGTGGTGATGTACGTGGACATCCGTTTGGTGGTGGCGAAGTCCCACTGCGAAGAATCGTTCGTCAGTGCTGTCCGGGCCAACTCCACACCATTCGAAGCCACCTCCCAGCCGCTCGGAGCGATCACGTGGAAAGTAAATTCGGCTTTGAGGTCCGGCTGTTCGAAGTTGGCGAAAACGCGGCGGCTGTCAGCCGGTTCGTACTGGGTGTAGAGGTAGCACTGGCCATCAGCGGGATCGACAAAGCGGTGCATACCCTCCCCGGAGCGGCTGTAGAGTGCCGTTCCGGTCACCGTCACCGTGTTGTCGGCTGCGAGGCCCTCCAGGACGATCCTGTCGCGGTCAACCACTGACCCAACGTCGAGCGCCTGGCCGTTCAACACGACCGACCCCACATCTCCGCTGATGAAATCCAGGAAGGTGGCAGAGCCAGGCGTTGCAGAGAAGGTGATGGTGCTGGTACTCAGGTAGCCGGGGACTGCGGGATCTTCCGCGTCGCGGACGTCGAGGGTGACGTCGTAGCTGTGGGTGGTGATCAGGGCTGAACGGGTGGCGGCTTCATCGCGCGACAGATTGTGATTCGACACACAGCTATCTAATCATGATCAGGGCGGCGCCCAAGCCCAGCGATGCGATGAGCAGCCACGAGCCCAGGGCCACCAGGACGGCACGCCCTCCGGTGTGGATCAGGGTCCGTACGCGCACGGCTGATCCCAGTCCAAACAGCGCCGTCGCCAGGAGGATGTCCTGGCCGGCCGCCGCGATTTCCAGTGCTGAAGGGGACGCCCAACCCATCGAGCGGACCGCCACCAGGGCGAGGAAACCCACCACGAAAAGCGGAATGATCGGCGGGAACCTTCCGTCGGTTGGGGCGCTTCCGTCAGCGTCACCGTTGGCCCGTTCCCTGACGTCGAGGAATCGCTGGTGCAACCCTGCCGTGGCGGCAACCGGCGCCAGCAGGACAACCCGCGTCAGTTTCACGACGACGGCGATGGCCAGCGCCGATGTCCCGGCAGTTTGCGCTGTGGCCACCACTTGGCCAACATCATGAACTGATGCTCCCGTCCATGCACCGAACTGCTCTGGACTCAGGTTCAGAGGATGCATGAGCAGGGGCAGGACGCCAATGGCCAGAGTGCCGCACAGGGTCACCAGCGCGACCGGCAACACGGTGTCCTGGTGCTTGATGCGCCGCACGGCAGCCATGGCTCCAATCGCCGATGCACCGCAAATGGAGAAGCCCGTGGCAATCAGCAATGCTGCTTCTCCCGGAAGGCGCAGCAGGCGGGCCAGGCCGTAGGTCCCAGCGAAGCTGAGCAGCACAACGGCGGTGATCAACAGCAGCGCCAGCCAGCCAAGGGCGAGCACGTCGCCGATGCTGACCTTCAGTCCCAGCAGGACGATGCCTGCACGCATGAGGTGTTTCCCGGCGAAGTCCAGGCCCGGGCGGGCGCGCCCCGCCGTCAACACCGCGGTGCCCGGTATATTTGCTGAAAGCAAGCCCAAAGCAACAGCGAGCGTCATGGCCGGTACCGCCGGAAACACGGCGTGGATGGCGAAAGCAACACCGGTCGCGGTGATGCCGAGAACCAACCCAGGCCCCAGCCGGGAGAGTTGGGGCGCAAGACTGTTGAAGGGCATGCCTCAACCCTGCCGGATGGGGGCACGGAAAGGCGAACCGGGAGTCTCCGGAAACCGCGACACAATCAGCGCGAAATGCGCTCGACTCAAAAAGGTGATTGTCTAATTCCCATGTCTGACCTATTCCAGGATTACTCCGAGGCTGCTGCACGCAGCGGCGCCTACGACGAGATGTTTGCCCCCGGCCACGTGGCCAGAAAATCCTACGGTCAGGTTTCCGGTGCCCTGCGCGAGCTTTCCCTTGCCGATGTCACCGCGCGTGCGGACTCGATGGCACGAACGTTCCTGGACCGCGGTGTGACCTTCGACTACGCGGGGGAGGAGCGGCCGTTTCCACTGGACATTGTTCCCCGAGTCATTCCGGCCGATGAGTGGGATGTTCTGGAACGGGGCGTCGCCCAACGGGTCAAGGCCCTTGAGGCTTTCCTGAACGACGTCTATGGCCGTATGGCCGTGGTGACTGACGGCGTGATTCCCCGGCAACTCGTGACGACCAGCGCGCACTTCCACCGGGCAGTCCACGGTTTTGAACCGTCAGGCGGCGTCCGCGTTCATGTCTCGGGCATTGACGTCGTCCGGGATGCGGCCGGGACGTTCCGGGTACTCGAGGACAACGTCCGCGTTCCATCCGGCGTCAGCTACGTCCTTGAGAACCGCCGGGCCATGGCCAAGGGCTTGCCTGAGGCCTTCGGTCAGCAGCACATCCGGCCCGTAGAGGAATACCCGCGCCGGCTCCTCTCCGCACTCCGTAAGACAGCTCCGGCGGGTGTGGACGATCCGACAGTGGTTGTCCTGACGCCGGGCGTGTTCAACAGCGCCTACTTTGAGCACACGCTGCTCGCAGGGCTCATGGGCGTGGAGCTGGTGGAAGGCCGCGACCTTATTTGCCGCGGCAACCGTGTTTATATGCGTACCACGGCAGGTGAACAGCGCGTGGATGTCATCTACAAGCGCATCGATGACGACTTCCTGGATCCCCTCCAATTCCGTTCCGATTCCATGCTCGGCTGCCCGGGCCTGGTCAATGCCGCGCGCGCCGGGGGAGTGACTATCGCCAACGCTGTGGGCAACGGCGTAGCCGACGACAAGCTCGTGTACAGTTACGTGCCTGACCTGATCCGGTACTACCTTCACGAAGAGCCGATCATCGCCAACGTCGACACTTTCCGGCTCGAGGAAAAGGAAGCCAGGGAGCATGTGCTGGACCGCCTCGATGAACTCGTGGTCAAGCCGGTGGATGGCTCAGGCGGCAAGGGATTGGTCATTGGACCCGACGCCACGAAGGAAGAACTCGACGCCTTGCGTAAGCGGGTCATTGCCGATCCGCGAGGATGGATCGCCCAGCCCGTACTCCAGCTCTCCACAGTGCCGACGCTTTCCGGGGACAAGTTCGGCCCCCGCCACGTCGACCTCCGCCCCTTCGCGGTTAACGACGGCGATGACGTCTGGGTCCTGCCCGGCGGCCTCACCCGTGTGGCACTCAAGGAAGGCTCCTTGATTGTGAACTCCAGCCAAGGCGGCGGTTCCAAGGACACGTGGGTGTTGGCTGATTCACCGCAGATGCCCGCTGAGATCGTCCCCCGGCAGTCCGTGACCGTCCGTGAACAGGTATCTGTGTGGCCCGTGGAAACCAACTGGCGTGACCGCCAAACGGAGCAGCAGCAGTGAACCCGATCCACCACCACTTGAACTTCGACATGCACCACGCGAAGGAGGCTGTTCCATGCTGAGCCGTATTGCTGAATCACTCTTTTGGATCGGACGCTACGTAGAACGCGCCGACGGTACTTCCAGGATCCTGGATGTGCACCTCGAGCGCCTCAACCACCTGCCTCTCGAAGAGCAGCGCAGCGTCGCCCGCGAACTCCTTGCCGTCATGGGCGCCAAACCCCAGAGCGAGGATTTCGGCCTGCCCGAACTACTCCACGCCCTGGCGTATGACAAGCAGAGCGCGTCTTCAATTGCCGGATCCTTGGGCGCCGCACGCGAGAATGCGCGGCGTGCGCGGGAAACCGTCTCCCAGTCACTGTGGGAGAGCCTTAACACCACCTATTACGGCCTCAACCAGCACCGCAAGGATGTTGTGGGAACGTACCGTTTTTGCAATTGGGTTTTGGAGCGGACCGCTATGGTTCGCGGCCTCGCAGACACCACCGTCAGCCACGATGAAAGCTGGTTGTTCATGGTGCTTGGCCGTTCCCTTGAACGGGCAGACATGACTGCGCGCATGCTCTCAACACGGGATGTGCAGTCCGCAGGAATGTCATGGGTCAACATGCTTCGATGTGCAGGTGCCTACGAGTCCTTCATCCGCACCCGCAGGGCAGCGTTCGGAGACCAGCACGCCGCGGAATTCCTGCTCCTGGATCGTCTGTTCCCGCGTTCGATTGTCTACGCCCTGCGCGATGCCGACGAATGCCTGGCGAAGTTGGACCCGTCGGCGCAGCGCGTTGGCTTCATCAACGATGCCCGGCGCATTGTTGGCCAGGCCCGCACATTCCTTGAGTTCCACCGCACAGATGACCTCATGTCCGAGCTGCCCGAGCACATGGAGCGTGTGCAGAAGGCTGTGACGCAGGCGTCGGACGCGATTTCCCGTAAGTACTTCAATCAGGCTGATGAGCACGCCTGGGTGGGAGAAGTTTCATGACCCGGCTGAGCATCGTCCACAAGACGGCCTACAAATACAATCGCCGCGTGACGTTGTCCTACAACGAAGCCCGGATGACTCCGCTGACCGACGGCCAACAGGTGGTCCTGGAGTCCTCCTTGAAGGTCTCGCCCCACCAGGCATCCGTCAGTACCTACCGTGACTACTGGGGAACACGGGTCACCGCATTCGATATGCAGATGCCCCATGAGAGCCTTGAGGTCCTTGCGACGGCCACTGTGGAAGTGCATCGCACCGAGCGGGTGGCAGTTGAGGATGACATTGTGGGATGGGACGTCATCGCGTCGGACAAGGTCCAGGACGAGTTCAGCGACTGGTTGCCCCAGTCCAGGCTCAGCGGACCCGGCGAGGAAGTCCTGGGTATTGTTCCCGGTGTTGTCGAAGGCAAAAATCCCCATGAGGCAGCCTTGGCCGTCTTTTCGTGGATGGCCGGTGAAATGACCTACATGAAGGGCACTACCGGCGTCACCACCAACGCAGAGCAGGCCTGGTCCCAGCGCCAGGGCGTTTGCCAGGACCTGGCCCACTTGGCCATCGGCGCTTTGCGCTGCAGCGGCATCCCTGCCCGCTACGTTTCGGGATACATCCACCCCAGGTCCACGGCGGACATCGGCGAGACCGTTGCCGGCCAGTCTCACGCCTGGCTGGAATGGTGGGATGGGGAATGGCGCAGCTGGGACCCCACCAACCACAAACCGGCGGGTGACTACCACGTGACAGTGGCGAGGGGCCGGGACTACCGCGACGTTCCGCCGCTGAAGGGCATCCTGTCCGGTGGCGGCGGCTCCGGACTCTCCGTGTCGGTTGAAATCACCCGGCTCGCGTAGGAGTCGACTCGCGCAGGAATGTGAGTACGGATAAGGCCCTTAAGAGCTGCTCTCAAGGGCCTTATCCGTACAAAAACTCCAGGTTCTTTTACCAGGGCGAAGGCTTGTAGTCCTTCAGGAAGACACCGTACTGGTCCTCGCCCTTTTCACCCATCACGATGGGATCGTACACGCGGGCAGCGCCGTCCACCAAGTCCAAGGGGGCGTGGAATCCTTCTTCCATGAGCCTGACCTTGGTGTAGTGGGGACGCTCGTCGGTAATCCAACCGGTGTCCACCGCTGTCATGAGGATCCCGTCGGAATCCAACATTTCCTGGGCGCTGGTCCGGGTCATCATGTTCAGGGCGGCCTTGGCCATGTTGGTGTGGGGGTGTCCGGGGCCTTTGTAAGCCCGGGAGAACTGCCCCTCCATGGCTGAGACGTTCACGATGTACTTCCGGTGCGCGGTGGACCGCTTCATGGCATCACGGAGCCGGCTCACCAGCAGGAAGGGTGCCGTGACATTGCACAACTGGACTTCAAGCATTTCAAGAGGATCCACCTCGTCCACAACCTGGGTCCAACTGTTGATGGACGCAAGGTCCGGAACCAGCCCACCGGCATCGATGGCCGTCCCTGACTCAATCCGTTCCAGTGACGCCGATCCGGTGGACAACGCCAGCGAGGTGATCGCGTCGCCAGCCAACACAGGGTGTTCAGTGACGCTGCTCGCGAGTGCCAGCGGGTGTTTGTCGTGCGCGTGGCCGAACGTCACCAGCTCAGGTCCACCGTTGGCGGCTTCCAGCGCGGCCGGCAGGGGCTCGTCTTCTGCGTCGACCAACGGCTTGTAAGCGCCCCCGGAGCGCCGCACGGTCTGCGCTGCATTGTTGATGATGATGTCCAGCGGGCCCGCCTCGTTGAGCGAGTCCGTCAAGGCCATCACCTGGGCCGGATCACGGAGGTCGATGCCAACGATTCGCAGCCGGTGCAGCCAGTCTCCGCTGTCTTCCATGGCAGCGAAGCGCCGGGCCGCATCCTTGGGAAAGCGCGTGGTGATGGTGGTGTGGGCGCCATCGCGAAGGAGGCGCAATGCAATGTACATGCCGATCTTGGCACGTCCACCGGTCAACAACGCCCGGCGGCCCGTGAGGTTGGTGCGGGCATCCCGCTTGCCATGGCTGAAGGCCGCGCATTCAGGGCAAAGCTGGTGGTAGAAAGCATCCACCTGCGTGTAGTGCTTCTTGCAGATGTAGCAGGGACGCGAGCGGATGAGGTGGCCTGCAATCTCTCCGGTAGCGGAGGGGGCCAGTTTGTTGCCGCGGGTTTCATCGTCTATCCGGTCCGGTGCTGCCGTGGCGGTCAGGGCAATCACGGCGCGGTCAGCTTCGGCAATGGAGTCGCGCTTGGTGACACGGCGGTGGCGTTTGACGGCTTTGAACATCTTGCCGGTGGCACGCCGGACGGCAACATAGTCCGGGTGCTCTTCGTCATAGACGTGGATCGTGGTCAGAACCTTGAGGCAGGCCTGGATCTCTTCAGGCGTCAGATCGGTGGAGCTCATTGACCTGATTTTACAGCCTTGGGACCCTATGGCCTGCCTCGGGTGCCCGCCATGTCAGCGGGGGTGCCGGCCGGTTAGTTGGCGGCGCCCTGTGTTGCAGCATCTGCCACGCGTGACTGGATCCCGGCAGCTACCTTTTCAGCGGAGTCACGGATGTCGGGGTCGTCGTGCGTTGCAGCTTTGACGGCTTCCGGGAGGCCCCGGCGGTGCTGGGCGGACAACGCCAACTCTGCCTCGCCGGGCTCAGGAACCACTTGCCCCTTTGCCAGGACAGTGATGCCGGACTCGGTGACCTTGTACCCGCGGGCCTTGTCCAATGCTGGGTCCAAGCCGATGGCGGCACCGGCTGGAACCTTGACGTTCTTGTCGAGGATGGCCCGCTTGATGACGGCGCCTTCGCCGACGCGGACTTTGTCCATCAGGACAGAGTCCTGTACACGGCTTCCAGCCGCAACGTAGGCGTCGTTGGAGAGGACGGAGCCCTCAACGATGCCTCCGGAAATGACAACACCGCTGGCAACAATCGAATCGAGGGCGGTACCCACCGTGTTGTTCTCGCCCCGGACGAACTTTGCCGGCGGCGAAATACTCTGGCGGGTGTAGATGGGCCACTCGGAGTTGTACAGGTTGAAAACCGGTACAGGCGAGATGAGGTCCATGTGGGCGTCGTAGAACGAGTCGATGGTACCGACGTCGCGCCAGTAGGTCCGGTCCCGATCTGTGGCGCCGGGGATGTCGTTGAGTGTGAAGTCGTACACGCCCGCTTCGCCCTGGTCAACGAAGTACGGAATGATGTCGCCACCCATGTCGTGTTTGGTGTCCAGTCGTTCCGCATCCACATGCAAGGCCTCAACCAAGGCGTCCGCATTGAAGACATAGTTACCCATCGAGGCCAGGAACTGCGTGGGATCCGCTGCCAGCCCGGGGGTGCTGGCAGGTTTCTCCACGAAGGCTGCAATCTTCTGAGGATCGTTCTGGTCGACCTCGATCACGCCGAACTGGTTGGCCATGCTCAACGGCTGGCGCACTGCGGCGACAGTAGCCTTGGCACCACTGGCAATGTGTTGCTCCACCATCTGGGAGAAGTCCATGCGGTATACGTGGTCAGCGCCGACCACTACCACGATGTCCGGGGCGTCGTCATGGATGAGGTTCAGCGATTGGTAAATGGCATTTGCACTGCCAAGGAACCAGCTTTTGCCCACGCGCTGTTGCGCCGGTACAGAAGCCACGTAGCGGCCCAGCTGCGTTGACATGCGCCAGGTTTCCGAGATGTGCCGGTCAAGGCTGTGCGATTTGTACTGCGTCAGAACGACGATTTTCAAATATCCCGAATTAACGAGATTGGATAGTGCAAAGTCAATTAACCTGTAGCCGCCTGCGAACGGAACCGCGGGCTTGGCCCGGTCCGCCGTCAGCGGCATGAGTCGGTTGCCTTCTCCGCCTGCCAATACGATTGCCAGAACTTTCTTCAACGCCATGGTCACAGCTCCCCGTACGTCTTCGTATCCCCCAAAAGTCCGATTTTCCGGACTCTTTCACACTAGAACACATACGCCGGAACGACTACGTTGGTTAGCGTGCGAATAGACATTGTGACTAAAGAATTCCCTCCGGAAATTTATGGCGGTGCCGGTGTCCACGTTGCCGAGCTCAGCCGGGTGCTGGCAAAGCACGTCGACCTTCATGTGCGGGCGTTCGGCGCGCCGCGTGATGCCGACTATCACGGGGCCACCGTGGCGTCCTACGCCACGCCCGAAGACCTCGGTGAAGCCAACCCTGCCCTCCAAACCTTGGGCGTGGACTTGAGGATCGTTCCGGACATTGCGGGAGCGGACCTGGTCCACTCGCACACCTGGTACGCGAACATGGCCGGCCACCTCGCCTCGCTTCTGCACGGCATTCCCCATGTGCTCAGCGCCCACAGCCTGGAGCCCCTCCGCCCGTGGAAGGCAGAGCAGCTCGGAGGCGGCTATGCGCTGTCCTCCTGGGTGGAGAAAACGGCATACGAGGCGGCCGCGGCGATCATTGCCGTGTCCGAGGGCATGCGCCAGGACATCCTCCGGAGCTACCCGGATGTGGACCCGGCAAAGGTTCGCGTAGTCCACAACGGCATCGATGTTTCCCTGTGGGAACGTGATGAAGAGGACGACGCGATCCGGGCCCTTGGCATCGACCCTGCCAAGCCCAGCGTTGTCTTCGTGGGCCGCAACACCCGCCAGAAGGGTGTCCCGTACCTGCTCCGCGCCGCTTCGAGCCTGCCCGACGACGTACAGCTCGTCCTGTGCCTTGGTGCCGCCGACACTCCGGAACTCGCCGCCGAGACTGCACGCCTCATTGAGGAGCTGCAGTCCAAGCGCCAAGGCGTCATTCTCATAGAGAGGATGCTGCCCCGGAAGGAACTCATCCAGGTGCTCAGCCATGCCACAGCCTTTGCCTGCCCGTCCATTTACGAGCCCCTCGGCATCGTAAACCTCGAAGCGATGGCATGCGGTGCCGCGGTGGTGGCCAGCGCCACCGGCGGCATTCCGGAAGTGGTCCAACATGGCGAAACCGGGCTGCTCGTCCCGTTGGAACAGGTCACCGATGGGACCGGGACGCCATTGGACCCGGAGAAGTTCGTCAGCGATTTCGCTGCTGCGCTGAACGAAGTGGTGGCCGACCCAGCCCGCGCCCGCGACATGGGCAAGGCAGGCCGGCGCCGGGCAGAAGAGCATTTCTCCTGGGAGTCCATCACGGAAACAACGCTTGAGGTCTACAGGTCAGTCCTGCGCTGATTGGGCCGGGACCAGGGCCCACCCTTGAGTCCGGACAGCAGGCCAAACCACGACGGGGGGCCCCCCCCCCGGGGGGGGGGGGGGGGGTGGGGGGGGCCCCCGGGCCCCCCCTTTGGCGCGCCCCCCCCCCCAAACCCCCCGCCGCCGCCGCCCTTTTGGGGGGGCCGGGCCCCGTCGTGCTTTGCAAAAGTTCCGCAACCGTTCACCGCTCGGTAGCGGAGAGCTGCTAGTGGGCTTTTGCCGCCTTCAGGGCTAGAAGCGTTTTCTCGTCGGCGGGAGCGCTGCCGCTGGCGCGCTGTTCGCGGAAGTGCTTCCGGGCCCCGTCCTGGCGGCTGGCTTCTGCGCCTGTGGCGATCGAGGCCCGCAGGTGCTCGGGCCCGTAGCCGAAAGCGTCGACAAGGTCCACGGCGTGCGGACGGATCTTGACGAGCAAACGATTAATGTAGGTACCCACTGTCCGCCCACGCTGCATCGAGAGGCGACCGTTCATGAGGTACCACGAGAGGTGCTTCTCAATCAGGGACAGGCCGAAGAGGTCGCGCAGCCACGTAAGGACACGCTTGGTTCCCTCATCCGGTGCGTGCGTCAGGGCTTCGGTGAAGGCTTCCCACTGCAGAAGTTCCGCGTGCGCCTGCGCTGCTTCGATGAGTTCGTGCTGGTGCTGGTTGAACAGGGCCGCCGCCTGGTGCTGGGGAAGCTTGTTCGCCCCCTTCAGTGCCGCGCCGACTTCGGCAACCATGGACTGCACGCGGTCGGCAAGCAGGGTCCGCTGGCCTTCCTCGTCCCGCAAAGCCAAAGCCGCTTTCTGGACCGACCCCGTGTCGGCGACGAATTGGGCCACCTGGCGAAGACCTGTCCGGTGCAGTGCCACGCCGGCGGCCTGATCCACCACATAACGCGCAAGCACACCGAAGTCTGCGCTGCGGAATTCCTTGGCGTAGTCGGCGAGGAGGCGTTTGGCGACCAGTTGCAGCAGGACGGTGTTGTCGCCTTCGAAGGTGACGTAGACATCGAGGTCGGCCCGCAACGAAGCAAAGCGGTTTTCGATCAGGAAACCGGCGCCGCCGCAAGCTTCACGGCATTCCTGAAGAGTATCCAGGGCGTGCCAAGTGCTCAGTGGCTTCAGCGCGGCTGCCAAGGTCTCCAGGTCCTGCCGGTCAGCGTCGGTGTCATGGGCGCCGGAGAAAACGTCGTCGAACTTCTGCAGGAGCTGTTCATGGGCGAAGCTGGCCGCGTAGGTGGTGGCCAGCCTGGTGAACAGGCGGCGCTGGTGCCGCTGGTAGTCCAGCAGGACTTCCTCGTCCGTCGCTGAGGAAGCGTTGAACTGACGGCGCTCGGTGGCGTACTGGATGGCAGTCTTGAGCGCCACTTTGCTGGCGGCGACCGCGGCTCCGTCCAAGGAAACGCGGCCCTGGACCAGGGTGCCCAGCATGGTGAAGAAGCGGCGTCCCGGGCTCTCGATGGTGGAGGAGTAGGTACCGTCCACGGCGACGTCGCCATACCGGTTCAACAAGTTGGTGCGGGGGATCCGTACGCCAGTGAAATGCAGCCGGCCATTGTCGATGCCGTTGAGGCCGCCCTTGATGCCGTCATCTTCGCCTCCGATGCCCGGGAGGAATTCCTTGGTTGCTGGATCGCGGAGCTCCACGTAGAAGGCATGGACGCCGTGGTTGACGTTTTGGGTAATCAACTGTGCGAACACCACAGCGGCGAGGCCATCATTGGCCGCGTTGCCGATGTAGTCCTTCCACGCCGCCCGGAAGGGGGTGTTGATCACGAATTCCTGGCTGGCTTCGTCATATGTTGCCGTGGTTGCAATGCTGGCAACGTCGGAGCCGTGTCCGGTTTCTGTCATTGCGAAGCAGCCGGGGATCTCCAGGCTCATGATCCCGGGAAGCCACTTGTCGTGGTGCTCAACAGTTCCAAGATGCATCACCGCGGAGCCGAACAGTCCCCACTGAACTCCGGCCTTGATTTGAAGTGAGGGGTCAGCCGTGACCAGTTCCTCGAAGCCGGCAATGTTTCCGCCGTGATCGTCGGAGCCTCCCAGCCGGGTAGGGAACGCCCGATGGACTGCATTGTTGTCCACCAGGAATTTGAGCTGCTCGAACACGCGGGCGCGGTGCTCGGTGTGATGCATTCCTTCAATCTTCTGCACTGCCGGATTACCGGCCACTTCACGTGCCTGGTGGCGGATGTGGGCCCACTTGCCGAGGAGTTGCTCTCCGAGCGCGGCGACATCAACCGCAGGCTCGACGCCGGTGGCGGCGGCGTCGCTGCCTGAGGGCTGATGGGCTGATGGGGTCCGGTCCACTACTTCAGTCATGTTGCTTCCTTCTTTGGTTCCGACAACTGATGAGTCATTGCTGGTGTCAGGTGGTGGTTTTGAGTGCCGGGGCAATACCGAGGCACAGCCAATCGGTGATCTGTCCGGCCATTGTTGCCTGGTCAGGTTTACCGGCTCCGGCGGGACTTCCCAGCCACATTTCGCCTGCGTTCCTGACAAGTCCTATGGCCGCGGTGGGCCAGTAGACAATGACGGCTTCCTTCTCTGCACCCAGGTACTCCCGCATGGGTTTGGCGATCATGTCCGTGATCTGCTCGAAGAAGTTGCCCAGTGCGCCGGACGCGGCGATCGCGTCCTGCGCAGATGCCTCTCCGGGGCTGAGCCGGGTGATGAACGCATACACGTTGGGGCTGGATTCAGCCATTTGAAGGTAGGCGGAGACCATGGCGAACAAGCCCTCGCGGGGCGTCTGCGCACGTTGGGTCGCTTCCTGCATGCGGCGCTGCATCTGGCCAAGCACTACCTCGCCCATGGCTTGCTGAAGTCCGGCTTTATCGCCGAAGTAACGGTAGTAGACGGATTTCGATGTTCCGGCAGCTCCCGCGATGTCCTCCATGGAAGCGTCACTGCCCAGCTTGTGAACAGCCTTCCGCGCTGCCCTGATGAGCTCCCGGCGACGTTCTTCGCGGTGTGACTGCCAGCGTGCTGCCCGCCCGTCAACCAAGGGACCCGTGTCGGCGGAGGCATCCACCGGCGGAACGGGGGACCCGCCCGTCCGGGTACCGGCGGCGGTGATGGTTTCTTCGTGCTCGCTGTTCACGATACCCAGCGTATCAGGTACGCTGGGTATCAGTAACTGGCTTTGATCAAAGGAGACAACATGGCTGTAGCAGACGAGACCTCAGGCGGAACCCGGAACCAGGGTTCCGCGCCCCAGGCACCACGCGCCGCTGTGATCGTCGGTGGCAACCGCATCCCGTTCGCGCGGACAGGTGGCGCCTACGTCAAGTCGTCCAACCAGGACATGCTGACCGCAGCCCTGGAGGGGTTGATCGCCAGGTTCGGGCTGCAGGACGAACGCATCGGTGAAGTGGCAGCGGGAGCCGTCCTCAAACACTCGAGGGACTTCAACCTCACCAGGGAGGCCGTCCTCGGATCCGCTTTGTCCCCTGAGACCCCGGCATATGACCTCCAACAGGCCTGTGCCACGGGGCTTGAGACAGTGATCGGATTGTCCAACAAGATCAAGTTGGGGCAGATCGATTCAGCCATTGCCGGCGGAGTGGACTCGGCATCCGATGCCCCGATCGCGGTCAGCGAAGGACTGCGCGAGATCCTGCTGGACCTGAACCGCGCGAAAACAGCCGTGCAGAAGTTAAAGATCATCGGCCGGATCCGCCCCAAGGACCTGGCGCCCGACGCACCGAACACGGGCGAGCCACGCACCGGCCTGTCCATGGGCGAACACCAGGCACTCACCACAGCACAGTGGAAGATCACCCGTGAGGCCCAGGACGAGCTCTCTTTCAACAGCCACCGCAACCTCGCCGCCGCATACGAACGTGGGTTCTTTGATGACCTCATCACCCCGTACCGGGGGCTGAACCGCGACTCCAACATGCGGGCCGACACCACGCTGGAGAAGCTGTCCTCGCTCAAGCCCGTCTTCGGTAAGAATCTTGGCTCCGAGGCCACCATGACCGCCGGCAACTCAACGCCGCTCACCGATGGTGCGTCCACAGTCCTTCTGGCGACGGAGGAGTGGGCCGACGCCCATGGCCTACCCAAGCTTGCAACGGTCCTTGATGGCGAAGCCGCAGCAGTGGACTTTGTCCATGGCAAGGACGGCCTGCTCATGGCGCCGGTCTTCGCTGTTCCCCGATTGCTGGCCCGTCATGGATTGACGCTTGAAGACATCGATTTCTTCGAAATCCATGAGGCCTTCGCTGGAACTGTCCTGAGCACGCTGGCTGCGTGGGAGGACGAGGAGTTCGGCCGGACACGCCTCGGCTTGGACGGAGCCCTCGGCAAAGTGGACCGGGCCAAGTTGAACGTCAATGGATCATCGCTTGCCGCCGGGCATCCGTTCGCTGCAACGGGTGGCAGGATCGTGGCCTCCCTTGCGAAAATGCTGCACGAGAAGGGCTCTGTCGACGGACGCCCGGCACGGGGCCTGATCTCTGTTTGCGCCGCTGGCGGCCAAGGCGTCGTCGCTCTTCTGGAAGCAGCATAGGGGAACTCCATGACAGACAAATACACGCAGCTCGTGAGTCAGGGACTGGGCAAGGACGTTGCCAAAAGGCTCGGTCTGCCGCAACCCGTGGTGCTTCGTCGATACCAGCCCGGCGCCCCGCTGGTGACCGGTCCCGTCCTGGTTGTCGGCGACAGCGCAGGAGCAGATGATATTGCCACGACCCTCCTGGGTTGGGGCTTGGACGTGCGGCGAAACGCCTTGCCCAAGGAGAAACTGGGCGCTATTGTCGTGGTGCTCGACGCCGTCCAGCATCCCCGCGATTTGAGCAAATCCGTACTGACTGCGGGCACCTCCCTCCGGGACCTGGCCGCCAATGCCAGAGTGGTCACGATCTCCAGGACGTCACAGTCGGCCCCAAGCCCTGCGTCAGCTGCTGCGCGGCAGGGCATCGACGGCTTGCTGCGGTCGCTGGCCAAGGAACTGCGGGCCGGCGCGACAGCCAACGGCATACTCCTCGACGACGACCTCGCGACCACCAGCCCCTCGGCACTGGGCGCACTCAGGTTCTTCCTTTCCGGGCGCTCCGCGTACGTGGACGGACAATTCCTGACGGTCCGATCCACCTCAGGCATTCTGCCAAACAATTCAGACAAACCGTTGGCCGGGAAGGTCGCAGTGGTCACCGGAGCCGCCCGGGGCATTGGTGCGGCCATCGCCCGGACGCTCCACCGTGATGGTGCCAAGGTCATCGCAGTGGACATCCCGGCAGCCGGGGACCATTTGGCCGCAGTGGCCAACGATGTTCGAGGCACGGCACTTCAACTCGATATCAGTCGCGAGGACGCTGGGCATAGAATCATCGAGCATGCCGTGGAACGTTATGGCCGGCTCGACGTCGTGGTCCACAACGCTGGAATCACGCGCGACAGGCTCCTTGTCAACATGGACGAAGCCCGCTGGCAATCTGTCATCGCGGTCAACATCGCAGCGCAGCTGAATATCAACGAGGCCCTCCTGGCGTCGGCGCATTTCAAGGACGCGCCCCGCATCGTCTCGGTGGCCTCCACCAGTGGCATCGCAGGTAACAGGGGCCAGACGAATTATGGAGCCTCCAAAGGCGGCGTGATCGGCATGGTCAGGTCAACAGCGGCGTTGATGGAGCCGTTCGGCGGCACTATCAACGCCGTTGCCCCGGGATTCATTGAAACCGACATGACCGCCAGGATGCCCTTTGCCATCCGCGAAGCCGCCCGAAGGCTGAACTCGCTCAAGCAAGGCGGCCAGCCCCAGGACGTAGCCGAGGCAATCTCCTTCCTGGCCAGCGATGCCGCCGGAGGTATCTCGGGCGAAGTACTGCGCGTCTGCGGACAACAATTGGTGGGAGCATGATAGACCCACAGCCGGTGGTGCTGGGCGAGCTGCCGTCGCTGTCCAAGCTCTATGTCAATGCGGCAACAACGGCCGCGCGTCGGCGGGTACTCGGGGCATCTACGGGAGAGAATCGGTTGCCGGCCGTCAGCCACGAAGTCAGGAACGTCCTGGCCGACGTTGGAAACCTGACCGCCTACCAACACCTGGTGGGGGAGTCAGCCAGTGACATCCTGCCGGCGGGCTACGTCCATGCGCTGGCCTTCCCGGTATCCATGAGCGTGATGAACCGTGATGACTTTCCGTTGCCGCTTCTGGGAATGATCCACCTGAGGAACCACGTGGAGCAGCGGGCACCCATCGTTTTTTCGGAGGCCCTGGACATCCGGTCGTGGGCAGAAAACCTGGCCGGCCACAAGTCCGGAACTCAAGTGGACGTGGTGGCGGAAGTCCGTTCATCTTCGGCCGGGGAACTGTTGTGGCGCGGCGTCTCCACGTATCTGGCCAAGGGCGTCTTCATTCCGGGCATCGACAAACCGGGCAGTCCAAACGGTGCGACGGGACCCGCCGACTTTTCACCCCCGGATCCCACCGCGCTGTGGCAACTCGGTTTGGACATCGGTCGCAGCTACGCCACAGTCTCAGGCGACTTCAATCCGATCCACCTCAGTATTCTCTCCGCGAAGGCACTGGGATTGCGCGGGTCCATAGCCCACGGTATGTACCTGGCCTCCCGCGCACTTGCCGATGTTGGGGCTGTCAAGGCTGATTCCTTTTCGTGGGATGTAGCTTTTGAGGCCCCAGTGTTCCTCCCAGCGCGCGTTGCCTTGGACATCGCGACAGTCCATTCAGGGTCCGGAGGTTGGGAGCGCTCGGACTATGTGGCGTGGAATCCGCGCAGCGGCCGGCGTCACTTCACAGGCACAGTTTCAGCTATGTCCTAGAGCAAGCACGGACGACGGGGGGCGCGGCCGGGGAGATTCTGACGCCCGCGGGGGGTGTTGATTTGGTCGGGGGGGGGGGGGGTTGGG